>NZ_RCOE01000055.1:0-53837 GCF_004321495.1 Pseudomonas sp. Sample_10 | reverse complement strand
TGTTCTGCTTCTGCAACGTCAACATGAAAAGCAAAGACAACTACTTCCAGGGCTTTCCCGCCGCGTGGAACGTGGTCGCCCTGTGCCTGTACATCATCGCGCCTTCGCCCTGGATCACCTTCCTCACGGTGATTGGCCTGGCCCTGTTGACACTGACCCGGATGAAATTCCTGCATCCATTCCGGGTGCGGCGCTTCATGCCGATCAACATTGCCGTGACTGCAATCTGGTTGCTGTGCAGTTTGTCACTGGTCATCAATCATCCGGTGATCAACCCGTTGGTGATGGGCCTGTGGCTGCTGATGTCGGCGTATTTTCTGGGGATCTGCTTCTGGCGCACGGCGCTGGAGTGGTTCGACGGATCGCGGCTCAAATAACCCATGCCGGTCCATATCGTTCGACTTGGCTCACCCCGCCGCCCCGGCGAAGGCCTGCGCCCGGGCACTGTGCGCCGCCCGCCCCGGGGTGTGCCAAAAGCCGAGTTTGCCAGCCGGGATTTCTACGATGTATGGCAGCCATTGCTGTCACCCAGCCAGGCGCTGGTGCACCAAGCCCAGACCGCCGAAGATGAAAAAGCCTGGCAAGCCTTCAAGCGCAAGTTCAAAGCCGAAATGAACCAGCCTGCTGCCAGCCAGTTGCTAGATCTGCTGGCGGCGCTTTCTCATCACACTTCACTGGCCGTTGGCTGCTATTGCGAGGAAGAAGCGCATTGTCATCGGTCGGTGTTGCGCGAGTTGCTGGCGATGCGCGGCGCTGAGGTTATTTAGATTGGGTGGGGTTCAGGTTGTGCGAGGGGCAATGCTGCGATGACTGCATTGCGGGCATATCCGTTGTTGCCGCGACGGATATGCCTGCGCGAGGTCAATGAGAGTTCAACGACACCGACATGAACTGGCTAATGCGCGAACGCAGCCAGCGCTCCGCCGGATCATTGTCATGCACTCCGCTCCAGGCCATCGACAACTGGGCGGCCTCGATCTCGAACGGCGGGTCTTCTGCCCGCAAGCCGCAACCTTCGACCAGCGCGCAGGCTGCATAATCAGGCACGGTGGCTATCATCTCGGTGCCCGCCAGCAATGCCCGCAACCCGCTGAATTGCGGAACCCCGAGCACCACCTTGCGGCACCGTCCGATTTTGGCCAGATCCAGATCGATATTGCCGCTCAGGTCACCGGAAAACGACACCATTGCATGCGGCCGCGCGCAGTACTCGTCAAGCGTCAAAGGACCAGGCCGGTCGTCTCCGCGCAGCACTTTGCAAGGAATATCACGCAACTTCTTGCGCTTGGCATTGGCCGGCAGTTCGGTGGTGTAACTGACTCCGACGGAAATCTCCCCAGACGCCAGCAACGCCGGCATCAGCAGGTAATTGGCTCGCCGCACCACCACGACAATGCCCGGTGCCTCTGCCTGCAACTGACGCAACAACGGTGGAAACAATCCGAACTCGGCATCGTCCGACAGCCCGATGCGAAACACATCGCAACTGGTTGCCGGATCGAATTCCTTGGCCCGGCTGACCGCTCCGGAAATCACGTCCATCGCCGGTTGCAGCTCCTTGAGAATCACCAGCGCCCGCGCGGTGGGCTCCATGGCGCGACCGTTGCGCAACAGCAATGGATCGTCGAACAGATCGCGCAACCGGCCAAGGGCAGCACTCACCGCGGGTTGGCCCATGAACAGCTTTTCTGCAACGCGGGTCAGGTTCTTTTCGAACATCAGCGCTTCGAAAATCACCAACAGGTTCATGTCGACGCGGCGCAGATCGTTTCGGTTCATAGACACGGGTTCCTTGTGAGTTCAGTCAGGCGCAAGTGTGACGATTGTGTCTGACTTTACTCAAGACTTCCCACTGCACAGAAGGAATTAACAACGATTAACTCGCAAGCCAGAGCCCTGGGATCAAAGAATGAAGCCTACCGACACGGACATTGTTCATGGCTCACTTGCAGCAAAACGCCGCCCGCGCGACAGCCACTGAAGCGCCAAAGAAAAACGCCGGTGGCCTCAGCCCTCAACGCCAACAGTTGGTCAGACAACTGATCCTCGAACGCCTCGATGAACCCCTCGAGGTGACCGAACTGGCCCAGGCCTGTGGATTGTCACGCAGCCATTTTTCCCGCGCCTTCAAATCCAGCATCGGTTACTCGCCCCAGGACTGGATTCGCCAGCAACGCATCGCCCGCGCCAAGTGGTTGATTCAACATACCGACCTGAGCCTCACGCAAATCAGCCTGGAATGCGGATTCTGCGACCAGGCGCATTTCTGTCACATGTTTACCCGCAGCGAAGGGATCAATCCCTTTGCCTGGCGGTGTCGGGTCATGCGCGGTCATGCCGCCCAGCGGTAACGCCCCGACATTCACCTGAAATTCTCGTGCAGTCAGACGACCACACATTGCGCAGATTGAAAAATCTGGGAACATGCTCGCAAACCGCGAACTAGACGGATGCAGGCAGGAGTGAGTCGTTGAGCTTTTCCCACGAGCGGGCTGTGCATTTCGGCCCCTACAGAATCTATCCCGCGCAGCGTCTGGTGATGGAGGCTGACCAACCCCTGCGCCTGGGTAGACGGGCCATGGACATTCTGCTGATCCTGTTGAAGCACGCGGGAAACGTGGTCAGCAAGCAGCAACTGATCGCCGATGTCTGGCCCAACAGCGTGGTTGAAGACATCAACCTGCGCGTGCACATGGCGGCCCTGCGCAAAGCCCTCGGCGACGGTCAGGCCGGACAGCGCTACATCGTTACCGTGGCCCAACGCGGGTACAGTTTTGTCGCGCCCTACTCGCTGGAACAGGCCGAGCTGCATCCGGCCAACCCTGCCACGCCATCGAACGGCCATAACCTGCCTTTGCGTCGCACCCGCCTGATAGGCCGCCAGGCGTTGGTCGACAGTCTGGTGGCGCATCTGCCGCGGCAACGCTTCATCACGCTGGTGGGCCCCGGTGGCATCGGCAAGACCACCGTGGCCCTGCGCGTCGCCGAACAATTGATCGGCCATTACTGCGATGGCATTCGTTTGCTCGACCTGGCTCCCATCAACGATCCGCGGTTGATTGCCGGGCATCTGGCGGCACTGCTCGACCTGTCCCTGCACGACAACGAACCCCTGAGCGGTCTCGCGAACTTCCTGCGCGAGCGGCAAATGTTGCTGGTGATCGACAACTGCGAACACCTGATCGACAGCGTGGCGCTGCTCTGTGAAAGCCTGCTGCGCGGCGCACCACGGGTACATATTCTGACGACCAGCCGCGAGAGCCTGCGGGCCGAGGGCGAATACGTGCAGCGCCTGGAGTCGCTGGACTGCCCTCCTGCCGTCGCCAAGCCGGACCGCGCCCAGGCGCTGACCTTTTCTGCGTTGCAGCTGTTCGTCGAACGCGCCATGGCCAGCCATGACAGCTTCGAACTGAGCGATGCCGAGTTGCCGCTGGTGATCGACATCTGCCGGCGCCTCGACGGTATTCCATTGGCCCTGGAACTGGCGGCAGCACAGGTCGCCAGCCTCGGCCTCGACGGTTTGCTGACGCAACTGCAAGACAGTTTTCGCCTGCTGACCCACAGCAGCCAGGCGACGCTGGCCCGGCACCAGACGCTGCACGCGACGCTGGACTGGAGCTTCCAGTTGCTTAACATCTGCGAACAGACTTGCCTGCGCCGATTGGGTGTGTTCCGAGGTGGTTTTACCCTGGCATCGGCCGCAGCGGTGATCGTCGGCGAACAGATCGAACCACGCGAAGTGTTTGCCTCGATCACGCAACTGGTGGCCAAGTCTCTGCTGAGTGTGGACGTCGGCGACGAGGAGGTGTTCTACCGCCTGCTCGACACCACACGCCGCTACGCCCTGGAAAAACTCGAACAGGCCGGCGAGCTGCCTGCAACCCGGGAACGCCACGCAGTACGCTGCCTGGCCTTGATGCAACAGGCGCAGACTGATTGGGAGCGCGTTCCGACAGCCGTGTGGATCGAGCGCTATGCCCGTGGCCTGCAAGACATCCGCGCAGCGCTCGATTGGGGCCTGAATGCGCGTGGCCCCGCGGCGCTGGCGATCCGCTTGACCGCCGCCTCCACCCCCCTATGGCAGGAGCTGTCGCTGCTCAAGGAACACGGCGGCTACGTGCGCAAGGCCCTGGCCTTGCTCGACGCCGCAGCCGAGCCCTGTCTGGCGCTGAAAATGTCGCTGAAACTGGCCCTCGGCAGCGCCTGCTATCACGCCCAGGGTGGCAGTGCAGAAACCATTGGCGCATTCGTCACCGCCCGCACCCTGGCCAGACAGTGCAATGACGTGGTGGGAGAGTTGCGCGCCGTTTCCGGTCATCTGGCGGTCAATCTCAGTTGTGGCAACTATCAAATGGCGCTGCAACAGAGTCAGCAATTCGATCGACTGGGACTGGACGGCGATCCGCTGCTGTCGCTGAGTACGCATCGCTTGCGTGTCCTGGCCCTGCACTTCGCCGGGGACCAGCAACGGGCGCGAATGAATGCCGAGCAAGTGCTCCAGCGTATGGCCCACAGCGGCCATCTCAACCGTTTCACCCATGGCTTTGGCGTGCAATACGACCAGAGTGTCGCCGCCCTGACTATCCTGGCACGCATCCTCTGGTTGCAGGGGCAACCGGAACAGGCCTGGCGCACGGCGCGGCAGGCACTGGACATTGCGTTGCAGATCAACCACGGTACCTCGATCTGCTACACCCTCGCCCTCTCCGGCTGCCTGATCGCCCATTACAACGGCAATACCCGCGCCGCCGGCGAGTTACTGCGCCTGCTACTGGAGCAAGCGCAGAAGCATTCGGTGCAGCTGTTCTACACCTGGGCGCAACACTATGCGCAGGTGATCGTCAGCGCAGAGGCGGCGCCGTCACCCCGGGCAGCAACCGGCCTGATCAAGGAAATCATGGTCACGCTGGACACCGCGTTGGTCGATGACGAGTTGCTGCAACGCGCCGACACAGGTGCCGCAGGCTGGAGCACGGCGGAAATCTTGCGAGCCCGCGCCGATGCGTTGCTTGCCGCCGATTGCCCGGTGAAAAACTGCAGCGCCGAAACCGTACTGATCAAGGCGATAAACGTGGCGAAATCCCAGGGTGCCCTGGCTTGGGAGCTGCGCAGCGCCAGCACGCTGGCGCGGCTTTGGCAGCGTCAGGGTCGCTACCGGCAAGCCCAGGCATTACTGACGCCGATCTACCAGCGCTTCAGCGAAGGTCATGCCACGCCGGACGTGAAGGCCGCCCGGCGCTTGCTCGACGAACTACAGGGCCATCTGCCGATTTGAGGACTGCGCGTGACTGAGGTAACCGGCATAGCGCATTTCGAATGATTGCAATGCACCGCTGTCTTCGAGTTTTTCCAGGGCATAACGGCGGGTGGTATTGAGCAAGCGGTAGCGACAAACGCCTTTGGCCTGTTCCTGCGACAACAACGATTTGAGCGCCAGGTTTTCCATGACGCGTGTCAGCCTCGCCGGTTGCACACTGGCGCAGCTGACCACCCCTTTGGCCGCCTCCAGGGTAAACGCCGTTTTGAATACCGACAGACGCTGCAACACGGTCTGCTCCTGCGGGCTCAGGCGTTCGTAACTCCAGTCGAGGGCGGCCTTGAGGGTCTGGTGCCGCGGCACGGCGGTGCGACGTCCCTGGGTAAGCAGTTGAAAACAGTTGTCCAATTGCGCCTGCAATCCCACCAGTGCCAGCGCATCGATCTGCGCAGCAGCCAATTCAATCGCCAGAGGCAAGCCATCGAGCCGTCGACAGATTTCTCGCACGCGCTTGAGATCCTGCTCTCGCAGAGCAAAACCTTGCTGGCGAGCCCGGGCACGACTGACGAACAACTGCACCGCCGAATAGCCCATGAACGCATCGACACTGCGTAACGCCGATACGGGTGGCACCGCCAGAGGCGGCAATGGCAGAAGCACTTCCCCCGTGGCCAACAACGGTTCGCGACTGGTGACCAGCAGCGACAGGCGGGGGGCCGAGCACAGCAACGCTTCGACCAGGGTCCGGCAACTGTCCTGCAAATGTTCACAGTTATCCAGGATCAACAGCGCATGCCATCGCCCCAACGTCTCCAGGGTTGTGCCGCTGCCCAGACCGAGGGTGCGGGTCAGATGATCGACCACCTGCACGGGATCGTCGATCGTCGCCATATCCACCAGCCAAACGCCGTCGCGGTAGTGTTGCAATAACAATTCGGCGGCCCGCAACGCCACGGTGGTCTTGCCGATGCCACACGGTCCGACCAGGGTCATGAGACGCCGCAGCGGCAGCTGTCGCACCAGACTGCCAACCACCGCATCGCGGCCGATGACCTGAGTCAGTCGCGCAGGCAAGTTGTGTCGGGGTGGATGCGCGGTTTCGATCGATACTGGCTGCGATGCTTGCTGCACCGAGGCGACGAAACTGTAGCCACGCTGGGGAATGGTGAGGATGTAGCAGTCACCGTTTTGCCCGTCGCGAAAGGCCCGGCGCAACGCGGCAATGTGCACCCGCAGGTTGATATCCTCGACGACCGATCGCGGCCAGACTCGAGCGATCAACGCCTCCTTGCTCACGACCGAACCTGCGTGTTCGAGCAATACCTGGAGGATTTCCAACGCCCGGCCACCCAAACGAAGCGGCTGATCGCCGTGCAGGACCAGTCGCTGATTGAGGTGGAACGCGTAGGGACCGAAGCGCAGTACCGTGTCGCCCTGTAAATCTCTATGGCTGTTCATGTTTCACCACCGGGAACCTGAGCGGCACGTGAGTCCGTCCAGGCTCCGTACCTTCCATGCAAAGAGTTCAACGTTATCTTGGCAGGCCTCGGTGACGGTACAACAGCTACGGGGGGAGCGTCACGGCCATAACGGTGCGCGCAACGGCCAACGGCGCTAGCTGAATTGTTCGCGGTACTGGGTCGGGGTCAGTCCGAGTTTTTCACCGAACAGAAAACGCATGTGCCGCACGCTGCCGAAGCCGCTCTTGAAGGCTACGGTCTTGAGCGGCAGTTCCGTGGTTTCCAGCAGGTTTCTCGCACAATCGATGCGTGCACTTTGCAGAAACTCCATGGGTGTCATGTTCACTTCCCGGGCGAAAACCCTGGCGAAGTGACGCGGGCTCATGGCCGCCAGACTGGCCATGCGTTCGATGCTGAACGGCTCATCGAGGTGTTCGAGCACATGATTCTGCACCCGGGTGATTGGCGTTTCCTGGGGCGCCACGGCGGCCATCAGCGGGCTGAACTGCGCTTGCCCACCCTGGCGCTTCATCACCACCAGCAACACCTTGGCCACGTCCTGCGCAACTTTTTTGCCATGGTCACGGGCGACCACCGACAACGCCAAATCGATGCCGGCAGTGACACCACCGGAGGTGATCAGGTTACGGTCCTGGATGAAGATCTGGTCGGTTTCGACGGTGGCCGACGGGAAAGCCTTGATCAGCCGTTCGGTGTAATGCCAATGCGTGGTCACCCGATACCCGTCGAGCAACCCCGCATACCCGAGCACGAACGCACCGGTGCAGATCGAGCCGTATCCGGCCGACCGGCCAACGTTGTGCTTGAGCCAGTCGAGCAATGGCGGATGTTTTTCGTTGTAGGCGCCGGGGCCACCGGGCACCAGCAGCAAGTCATAGCCGTCACAGGCCTGGTCGATAGACAGGTCCGTGTGCACGCTTACACCATTGGAGGCCCGCAACGCGCCGGGCTCCGTGCCGATGGTGGTCAACACGTAGTGATCGTCGGGTTTCAGATAGCGATTGGCGATGGAAAACACCTCCATCGGCCCGGCCATGTCGAGCAGGAGGAAGTCGGGGAACAGCACCATTGCCACGGTTTTCATGGGTCGAAAATCACCGGAATAAAAGAGAGGAATTCTGCCGGACACCGGCTCGCTCCTACGGGTTGCTTGTCGTGATTATGCCTTAAACATGGCGAATCGTTTGCAGGTTACTGTCAACTTGAGAGAGACAGTATTTCAATTTTCATCTACTTATTGCACTAACCAGTAACCATTAACCTTCTCCTCACTCGGACGAATCAACGTCCCCGCAGGAGATTCCATCATGTTGACCCTTCGCAAAGCATCTGATCGTGGCATGGCTAACCATGGCTGGTTGAAGTCGTTCCATACCTTTTCCTTCGCCAATTACCGTAACCCGAAAGAACAGGGGTTTTCCGACCTGCTGGTGATCAACGATGACCGCGTGGCAGCCGGGAAAGGTTTCGGCCAGCACCCGCACCGCGACATGGAAATTTTTTCCTACGTGCTCGAAGGTGCCCTGGAACACAAGGACACCCTGGGCACCGGTTCAGTGATTCGCCCCGGTGACGTGCAACTGATGAGTGCCGGCAGCGGCGTGGCCCACAGTGAATACAACCACTCGGCCACCCGTCCCGTGCATTTCCTGCAAATCTGGATCGTGCCCGACGTCAGTGGCGCCAAACCGCGCTATCAGCAAGAGCACTTCAGCGCGCAGAAAAAACGCGGTCGCCTGCAATTGATCATCTCCCCCGACGGCGCCAAGGGTTCGTTGAAGGTGCGCCAGGATGCGCGGGTGTATGCGGCACTGATCGACGGCCAGGAAAGCGCCACTCTGGAACTGGCCGCTGACCGCTATGCCTACGTGCATGTGGCACGGGGCAGCGTCGAACTCAACGGCATGCCATTGCAGGAGGGCGACGGCGTGCGGGTTCGCAAGGAGCAGGTGCTGACCTTGAGCAACGGCGTGGATGCTGAAGTCCTGATGTTCGATCTGCGTGCGCAAGAACTGCCTGAAATGCCATAACAGGCATCAAACTCGTAGGAGTGAGCCTGCTAGCGAAAGCGGTGGATCAGTCAACACACCTGTTGAATGTGAAGCCGCCATCGCGAGCAGGCTCACTCCTACCATTGGCTTGGGTACATCCGCAGGAGATTGGTCGGCTGTCAGGCCGCCATCGCTGGCAAGCCAGCTCCCACAGAGGATCCCGGTGTGATCGGGATTTTCGACCAATGAAGATCCCCTGTAGGAGCAAAGCTTGCTCGCGATGGCGATCTCAAGGACGCCATCGCCGGCAAGCCGTGCTCCTACAGGTGATGGAGTGCAACTGGCAGAGATTGGTCGGCTGTCAGGCCGCGATGGACGTCAACGATAACGCGCCCTGTCTGAATGAGCGCAGTATCAGGTTTTCATTCACCGGTTCCGCAAAAACCCGCGACGATCTCGTCAATCACCACCCGCACCCTGGCCGTATGCCGCAAATCGGCGTGGGTCACCAGCCAGATGTCATAGGGCACAGGCTTCGTACGTTCCGGCCACAGCCTGACCAGCCCGTCCCGTTCGCCCATGTACACGGGGACTTCGCCGATTCCGATCCCGGCAGCGATGGATCGGCGCACCAGCAAACTGGAACTCAGGCTCGAGACAATCCGCCCGCGGCCAATCGGTTCACCAACCAGTGTCACGTCCTTGTCGCCTTGCAAATAGGGCTGATAGATCACCAGATCATGCCCCTCGAACGCCGAACCCGGCTGCGGTATGCCGTGGGCGTCCACATAGTCTTGCGAAGCAAACAAACCGATCGGCCATCGGGCGAGTCGGCGGGCAATCAGATCCGGGTTTTCCGGCCGGGTATTGCGCACGGCAATGTCGGCCTCGCGCTTGGCCAGGCTGAGAATTTGCGTCGAAGCGTCCAGCTGAACCCGCACGTCGGGATGCTGTCGATGCAAACGAGCGATGGCCGGGATCAGCAAATCGATAGCCATGGAATCGGTGGTGGTGACTCGCACGGTACCGGTCAATCGATCGTCCAGGCCTTGAATGCGTCGCTCCAGCTCGTGCGCTGAATGCTCCATTTTTTCCACGGCGCGCATTGCGGCTTCGCCCACGGCTGTCAGCGCATAGCCTTCGGATGTGCGCAGGAACAACGTCGCGCTCAAGGACTTTTCCAGTGCCGCGATTCGCCGGCCAACCGTGGCTTGATCCACGCCCAGCACCCGTGCGGCACCGCGCAACGTGGATTCGCGGCAAACCGCGAGAAATACCCGTGCGTCATCCCAGTTCATGGTTTCTCCTGGTGATGCATCTGTGCATCACTACAAAGTGTAATCGCAGCATTATTGCATCAAAGAACCTCGATATGCTGGTCGCCATGAAAACACTCAGGACAACGTTCATGGACCGTACCTCACTGACCCCCGATAAACCTGGCAGCGCGATCTGGCTGCCGATCCTTGCAGGTCTCTGCGCCAGCCTGGTGAGCATCGGCCTGGCGCGTTTCGCTTATACGCCGTTGATTCCCTCTTTGATCCAAAACCAGTGGTTTTCCGCCAGCGACGTGGTGTTCCTCGGCGCCGCCAACCTGGTGGGTTACCTGATCGGCGCCTTGCTCGGCCACCCACTGGCCAAGCGTACTTCCAACAAAACCGTTCTGCGGTTGATGATGCTCACGGTGACCCTGGCGTTTTTTGCCTGTGCCTTCCCGTTATCGGTGAGCTGGTTCTTCGCTTGGCGTTTGCTGTCCGGCGTTGCCGGTGGCGCGGTCATGGTGCTGGTGGCTACGACGGTGTTGCCCCATGTACCCGCCTCCCGCAGAGGTCTGGCCAGTGGTGCGATCTTCCTCGGCCTGGGCCTGGGGATTGCCGGCTCGGGGACCCTCGTACCGCCGCTGCTCAGTATGGGTTTGCAACAAACCTGGCTCGGCCTCGGGGTGCTGGCGCTGGTCCTGACGGCGGTCAGCTGGTTTGGCTGGCCATCTTCCCCTTCCCCTGCTCCAGCGCCGGCAGCGGTCAAAACAGCGCCGACGTCGATGCCTGCGGGTGTTTACCTGCTGTTCGCCCAATACGCCCTCATGGCAGCCGGACTCGTGCCCGCCATGGTCTTCCTGGTGGATTACGTCGCCCGGGGTCTCGGGGCCGGGCAACACGTCGGCGCAATGGTCTGGGTGATGTACGGTCTCGGCGCGATTGTCGGCCCGGTGAGTTACGGTTTTCTGGCTGATCGCCTGGGCGCCAAACGCAGCATACGCCTGGTGTTGCTGGTGCAGGCGATTGCGGTGGGCTTGCTGTCGATGTCCAACACCTTCGTGGCTCTGGCGCTACTCGCGGTCATCATCGGCTCGTTTCCGCCAGGCATCGTGCCCCTGGCGCTGGCCCGGGTTCACGAACTGATTCCCGGCCACCATCAACAACAGATCGCCTGGAGCCGCGCCACGGTTTCGTTCGCCACTTTCCAGGCCATTTCCGGCTTCGCCTATTCGGCGCTGTTCAACGGCAGCGGTGGTAATCACCGATTGATGTTCATGGTGGCGGCCGGGGCGATTGTCGGTGCGTTGTTGTTGGAATGGGCGGCGCGTTTGCTGACCGGGCCAAAGGAAAAAACCTGCGCCGCTGCAACGATCACATAAACATAACAATCCCACCGTCATCGAACTGACTTCATTGCTCAAAGGTATTCATCATGTCGCTGCCGCAAACCATGACCCAAATCGAAATCACCACACCCGGTGGCCCAGAAGTGCTGCAACCAAAACGGGTGCCCGTACCCGTGGCGGGCGCCGGTGAACTGCTGATCCGTGTCCACGCCGCCGGGGTCAATCGTCCTGATGTGCTGCAACGCGCCGGTCAATACCCGATGAAACCGGGCATGAATCCGATCCCGGGGCTGGAGGTGGCCGGCGAAGTGGTCGGGCTTGGCGCAGGCGTCAGCGACTTCGTGGTCGGCGACAACGTCTGCGCCCTGACCAACGGCGGCGGGTATGCGCAGTATTGTGTCGTCCCCGCCAGTCAGGCTCTGCCGATTCCGGCCGGCATGGATTGGCTACACGCCGCAGCCATTGCGGAAACGTTCTTCACCGTGTGGGCCAACCTGTTCGAGATGGGCGGCGCGCGCAAAGATCAACGAGTCTTGATTCATGGCGGCACCAGCGGCATCGGCACCACCGCGTTGATGCTCTGCCGTGAGTTCGGCATCGAAGCGTTTGCCACGGCGGGCAGTGCAGAAAAGTGCGCGGTGATCCGCGAACTGGGCGCCGAGGCGATCAACTATCGCGAACAGGATTTTACCCAGGTCATTGCTGAAAAAACCGCGGGGCGCGGCGTCGATGTGATTCTCGACATCATGGGCGGTTCGTACCTCAACAGTAACGTTGCGGCGCTGGCCCTCGAAGGGCGACTGGTGATGCTCGGTTTCCTCGGTGGCGCGGTAGCCAGGGAAGTCGATCTGCTGGCGATCATGGCCAAACGCGCCACCGTCACCGGCTCGTTGTTGCGTTCTCGCACCCGGGAAGAAAAAGCCGCGATTGCGCAACAGTTGCGCGAGCACATGTGGCCTGTATTGGCAGCCGGGCGTTGCCTGCCAATGATCGATGAGGTTTATCCCCTGGCCCACGCGGCGCAGGCCCACGGGCGCATGGAGGGCGGCGATCACATCGGCAAGATTGTGTTGCGGGTGGATTGAACGGCTGTCGAAATTATTCCCGCCCTGCGTGTGCATCTGCTAAAACGCGAACTTCATGTCCGTGCGGGTTGAACAACCGATGTCCACTGCTCTTCTCACTCGTCTGCGGCGACGCTGGCTGCCGCTGCTGTGCATGGCCGCGCTGGTGGTTGGCCTGCCCGTGGGTTGCAGTGCTCTGCAATATAAGGAGCGCGAGTTGCTGTTTCGCATCGAACCGGGCACGGCAGGCTGGTATCGCGGCTTGCCGCAGGACGTTCAGGAATTGGACATCAAGCCAGCAAGTTTCAAGGCCGGGCAAAACCTGCATGCCTGGTGGTGGCCGGCAGCGCGTAAAGATGCACCGGCAATTCTCTACTTGCACGGTGTGCGCTGGAACCTGACCGGACAGGCGTTCCGTATCGAGCAGTTGCGCGCCATGGGTTATTCGGTGCTGGCGATCGACTACCGCGGGTTTGGCCAGAGCAAAGGCGACCTGCCATCGGAAGCCAGTGTCTACGAAGATGCCCGGGCCGCCTGGGAGCGTTTCAAGGTGATGCAACCTGACGCCGGCAAACGCTTGATCTACGGCCATTCGCTAGGCGGTGCGGTGGCCATCGACCTTGCAGCAGAGCTCGCCGCCCAGGCGAAAAACAATCATGGTTCGGTGCCGGTCCGGGGCCTGGTGATCGAGTCCACCTTCACCTCGCTTGGCGATGCCGTGGCGGAAGTCGCCGGCAACAACCTGCCGGTGAACTGGTTGCCGGTGCGCTGGTTGCTGTCACAGAAATTCGATTCCATCGACAAGATCGTCGACATCGACATGCCGCTGCTGGTGGTCCATGGCCTGGCCGATCAGTTCATGCCGTCGCGATTCAGCCAGCAACTGTTCAATGCCGCCAACCAGCCCAAGAGCCTGTTGCTGATTCCCGGCGGCACGCACAACAACAGCATGAGCCTGGGGGGCAATCAATATCGCAAGGCACTGGAAAACTTGCTGCGGGAAAAACCGCAGATGGCCGGCCCGGCGATGATTCAAGGTGCGCAGGATTCCTGAGCGCATTGACCCGATCAGCTAGCCCTGAAACCGCGCCCGATAGCGACCCGGACTTTCTCCCGTCCACTTCTTGAACGCCCGGTGAAACGCGCTGGGCTCCTGAAACCCCAACTGCTCGGCAATGTCGCTGATGCTCGCCCGGCTTTCGCGCAGTTGTTCGAACGCCACCGCCCTGCGCACTTCGTCTTTGATTTCCTGATAGGAACACCCTTCGCGTTCCAGTTTTCGGCGAAAGGTGCTGGGGCTCAGGTGTTGTTCCAGGGCAAAGGCCTGCAAGGTTGGCCATTGGCTGTAATGGCTGCTGCGCAAGCGTTGGTGCACTTGCGACGCCAGACCATGCTGATTGCGAAAACGGATCACCAGCCATTGTGGCGCGGTGCGCAGAAATACTTTCAGCGACGCCAGGTCCTGGACCACCGGTAGCCGCAGGTAGTGACTGGCGAACTCGATTTCGGTGCGCTCGGCACCGAAGGTCAGGTTGGGGCCCCAGAGCAACCGGTCATCGCTCAGGGACAAACGTTCATGGCGGAAGTCTGCGCGGTCGATAGGTATGCGCCGGCCTCCCAGCCAGCACAGCAAACTGATCATCAGCACGAGGAACGTTTCTTCGCCGAAACGATTGGCATCGGCATTCTGCGAATACGTCTCCAGACTGATTACCGCCCGTTTGCCGCGCACGGTCAGCGTGCCGCGAAAGTCGCGCAGGAACAGGGCGAAATTGGCCAGGCACTGGCGCATGGCCTTGTGCAGGTCGGGCTCCTGAATCAACGCCCGGCAAATCAGCGCAAAAGCGCCTGGCGGCATGCCATGGGAATCGAGGCCGAAGAACTCGTCGTTGAGCTCGCGGATCTGAATCAGCCACAACGCCGCAAAGGCACTGGCTGGCACTCGCGCCGATGGCTGCTGCATCACGGTCGGGTCGATGCCGGCCTGTTCCAGCACGGCACGCACCCGCTGCGAATCGTCAGCCAGACCATGGATCATTGCCTGCACGAAGTAGGCGGCCACTGAATCCTTTTCCCGCATGTGAACGCTTCTCTCCCGATCACCCGAAATGGCAAAAAACATCAGGCCCGTTGAACAGTTTCGGCATAGGACAACCGCCCTGCCGGTTCTAGACTCGCGGCAATAGTACGCTTTGTGCCACGACGGCGGCCAAGGTATCGCAGGGTTTATCGGAAGGACGGCAACATGAATCTGCAAAACATTGGCGTGATCGGCGCCGGCACCATGGGCAACGGCATTGCGCAAGTCTGCGCCCTCGCCGGCTTCAACGTGACCCTGCTCGACATTTCCGAAAGCGCTCTGCAAAAAGCCATCGCCACCGTTGGTAAAAATCTCGATCGGCAAATCGCCAAGGACACCCTGACCACCGAGCAAAAAAACGCGGCCCTCGACAAGATCCAGACCAGCACCGACTACAGCAGCCTGCACAATGCGCAACTGGTGATCGAAGCTGCCACCGAGAATCTCGAACTGAAATTGCGGGTGTTGCAACAGATCGCCGCACAGGTCAGCGCTGACTGCGTGATCGCTTCCAACACCTCGTCGCTGTCGATCACCCAGCTCGCCGCCAGCGTCAGCCAGCCTGAACGCTTCATCGGCCTGCACTTCTTCAACCCGGTGCCGGTGATGGGCCTGATCGAAGTCATTCGCGGCCTGCAAACCAGCGACGCCACCCACACCCTCGCGCTGGACATGGCGACGACCCTGGGCAAAACCGCGATCACCGCCGGCAACCGCCCGGGGTTTGTGGTCAACCGGATTCTGGTGCCGATGATCAACGAAGCGATCCTGGTGTTTCAGGAGGGCCTGGCCAGCGCCGAAGACATCGACGCCGGGATGCGCCTTGGCTGCAACCAGCCCATCGGCCCGTTGGCGCTGGCCGACCTGATCGGCCTCGACACGCTGCTGGCGATCATGCAAGCGTTCTACGAAGGCTTCAACGACAGCAAATACCGTCCGGCGCCACTGCTCAAGGAAATGGTTGCCGCCGGCTACCTGGGACGCAAAACGGGGCGCGGCTTCCATGCCTATGCCTGAGCGTTGCTCGCGTTTTGCCGAATACCGGGACAAGGTGCTGGAACTGTTCGCCTGCAAGGGTTTCGGTCAGGTCGGCATGCGTGAGCTCGCGACGTGCCTGGGGCTTTCCCCGGGCTCGTTGTATCACCATTACCCGAGCAAACAGCACCTGTTGCTGGACCTCATCGAAGAGTTTTACGAAGAGTTGCTGGCAACCCTGGGACGCATCCAGCAAAAGGCGCCGGCCAAGCGAGACCGGCTCAACCATGTGATTCGCGCCCACCTCAATCTGCACCGCGAGATGCCTTGGCATTTTCGCCTGGTCGAACGCGACTGCGGCTGCCTGAATGAAGACCAGCAGGCTCGGGTCCGGCAATTGCGCGAGCAGTACGAACGCACCTTGCTGGTGGTGCTCGGCGCCCGTTCGCGATTCAGCGAATCGGGAAAATTGGCGGCCGGGCATGCCATCGCCTCGCTGCTCAACAGCGCCCCCAGTTGGCTGACCACTCAATCACTGGACGAACAAGAGCACAACGAATTGCTGGAGAACCTGGTGAGCGGCGCCATTGAACGCCTGCTGGCGCCACGGCGCGCGAGCGAAGCAATAAGCATCACCCGCTCTATCGAAAAAAAATCTGACAATGTTCAGGCAGCCGCCGCGTTTTAGCGCTTTGCTGTCCCGGTCAGCCTCATCAGAATTCATCGCGCCAAACGATGTCAGATCCGATGTGCACCTTCATTGACCGGGAGCAGAATCATGAAAATCAATCCCTACCTCATTTTCAACGGCGACTGCAAAGCCGCTTTCACCTTCTATGCCCAATGCCTGCAAGGCCATATCGAAGCGATGATGACCTTCGGTGAAACGCCTGCCGCCGAGCATGTGCCAAAGGAACATCACGACCTGATCATCCACACCTGCCTGAAAGTTGGCGATCAGATGCTGATGGCGTCCGATACCACGCCCGACCGCCCGACACCGGGCATGAGCGGTTGTTCGATCTCACTGAATGTCGACAGCGTCGCCGAAGCCGAACGGGTGTTCAATGCGCTGGCCGCAGGCGGCAAAGTCGAGATGCCGCTGGACAGCACTTTTTGGGCCGCCCGTTTCGGCATGTTGATCGACAAATTTGGTGTGTCGTGGATGGTCAACTGCGAAAAGGACCAGTAATCAGGCCTTCCTGTTCGAAGATGGCCCATTCGCAAACAGCCCAATCCGAAAGATTGGGCTTTCTGGCAACTCCTCGCCTGTCTGCTACCGTCAACAAAACGGTCTTCCCGATATCAAAAATGTTCGGATAACACCGGATCAGACGTGTCGCATACCTTTCGTCGCAAAGCAAAACGCTGGGCGCAATACACAGCCTGACTGGCTTGCTGCTTGCACAGGCCGAGCGTAGCTGCCCAGGAGTGACATAATTCTGACACGGCAGCACCTCAAACTAACGCTTAAGGACTCCAGCGAAACGCTTGGTCAGTCACCGGAGATGTAACGTGTCAACTCTCAATGAAATCGCAGCGAACCACGCGAGAATGGCCAAGGCAAAAGAGTTGGAGGCGACCGGTTTGGGCGAGCGACAGCTTCAAATAGTAGGCAGTTTCGAAATCCCCTCAATGGATCATCAACAGCCGGTGATGCCGCTGCACCTTATAGCTGGCGCTCAGGAAAACATCCCTGGCCAGGCTGTCGGGTATCTGATTTAACTCAAGCCGATTTCAATTCCGAGCACGGGGGCGCGACGCGTGCTGCTCCTGTGCTGAGTATGGAGTTGGCTTCAGACGTATTGCCTATCGATCTCAGCCGTCTGCGTATGGCGTCAAACGCCATAATAGCTGCGATACCAGCTCACAAATTGCGCCACACCGGCTTCAACCTCCACTTGCGGAGAAAACCCGACCCAGTCTGCCAGCGCCGAAACATCAGCCCAGGTTTTGACGACATCGCCGGCCTGCATCGGGACAAAGTTGCGCTGAGCGTGTATGCCCAGTGCCGCTTCCAGGCAATCGACAAAATCCAGCAGGGCCATTGGCATGCCACGGCCTATGTTGAAAAGCCGGTTGACGCCCTCCCCCTGTTTGTCCGGCACCGGCGGCTTCGGACACAGGCGGACAATGCTTTCGACAATATCGTCTATGTAGGTGAAATCCCGAGCCATCTGGCCATGATTGTAAATATCGATCGGCTGACCCTGGAGGATCGCTTGCGTGAACTTGAACAGCGCCATGTCCGGCCGGCCCCAAGGCCCGTAAACGGTAAAAAAACGCAACCCGCTGGCCTTCAGACCGTACAGATGACAATAGCTGCAGGCGAGCAACTCATTGGCGCGCTTGGTCGCGGCATACAGGGAAACCGGCTGCTCGACCGCGTCATCGACACTAAATGGCAACTTGCTGTTGTCGCCGTACACAGAACTGCTCGACGCGTAGATCAGGTGTGCGGGCCGATAGTGTCGACAGGCTTCCAGCACATTGAGAAACCCGACCAGATTCGATTGCGCATAGGCATCCGGATTGTCCAGTGAGTAGCGAACCCCCGCCTGAGCGGCCAAGTGCACAACCTCGGTAAAACCGTGCTGTTTAAATTTAAATAGAGCCATCAAGGCCGACTTGTCGACAATGTCCATCTTCTGAAAACGGAAATTGCTCAGCTCACTCAGTTGCTTGAGTCGGGCGAGTTTCAATTCCACGCTGTAATAGTCGTTGAGGTTGTCGATACCGACAACTTCAAGACCGTCCCGGCACAACCGTTTGACGGTGTGATACCCGATGAAGCCTGCAGCGCCAGTCACAAGAATGGTCATGATCTCTGCCCGCGCGTTATTCCCATGGCCGTTACTTATAGCCTTGCTTCATTTCAAGGTCCAGATTCAATAACCAGCCCCACTATTGGGTAATTGCCTGCGAACCCTTCATTCAGCACACGACTATAAGCTTCAAAAAAAGTTTAATCCGTTCGGCCGAAATATAAACATGTTACAAAACAAAAACTTACGCAACACCCATTGAACTATTGGATAGAAGGCATGTTTTTTGACAAGGAACGTTTGACATGCTGTCGAGACTGGTCAATAACTACACAGGTCTGATAAACCAGAATACGAGTGCAGTTTGTACGCTTATTTCTGTTGATCGGGCACCATCAGTTTTTTCTGTTTTTCAATGATCCTTGGTATGGACCGTGCGGTAGCTTTGCCTATCGAAAACTGCTTGATGGTTATGCCTAACAAGCTGTCAGATATAACGCCCAATCAGTTGCCGCACTGTTACACCGATGAAACATATTGTGGTTCATTGTTGAAACACACTTATGGACATCAAATAAAAACAACAACTCTGCCTGACTTGATAACTTCTCGGACTCAGTAGAGCCACTGCCTGCCTAAACTTTCGATATTGACGGAGTTTACCAGCATGCCCGCAATTAGCTCCGATCGTTCCAACTGGTACCTGTTGCAATGCAAGCCTCACCAGGACGAACGCGCCCACCTCAATCTGCTTCAACAGAATTATGCCGTTTTTCATCCCCAGCTTTTGAGGGATCGCGTCATTCGCGGCAAACAACAACGGGTTCGGGAGTCCCTCTTTCCCGGGTACCTGTTCATCCATCTTGGCGGGAACGACAACTGGTCGCCCATTCGCTCTACCCGTGGCGTCAGTCGTTTCGTCGAATTCAATCATGGTCCTGCGACGGTGCCCGAGAACGTCATCGAGCACCTGCGTGCGCGCTGCTTTGAATCATCGTTAACCCCTGATGACCCGCCCCTGACACCCGGCGACCACCTGCAAATAATTCGCGGGCCACTGTCAACACTCGAGGGGGTTTTCATCACATCGCACGGGGCTGAGCGCGTCATGATCCTGCTTCAATTTCTGAACCGGAATCAAACGATCTGCATGCCACTCCGTGACCTCGAACGTCAGCTATCCTCGATTCACCCCAATATCTGACGGAGCCATGACATGGCCTTGAGTTCACGTTGCCCTTTTGCATTGATGATGGTCTCTCTTTACCCAGGAATGGCCTGGAGTCTCGATCCGGCACCGATCAATGTTTACGGATTCGATTTCACGCCGACCTTCCTGGTCGCAGAGAGCTATGACGATAACTTTCGAGAACTGGAAAACAACACGCAGTCCTCGATGATCACCAAGCTGGTGCCCAACTTCGAGCTCAAGGCTGAAGACCGCAACAGCGCAACACGACTGATCTGGCAGCCTGCCCGCTACATTTATCACGACGAATCGGATGCCTCTTACACCGCACAACGGCTGCGGGCGGACAGCATCATGGAGTTCACCGACAGGCACCGCCTGAAACTGGAAGCCGAATACCGCAAGTGGCAGCGCACCGAATCGACCGCGGTCGAAGGTGAAAACGACAAGTTCAACAACAAACGGGTGGGCGGTCTTTACACCTATGGCGCCAAAAGCGCGGACAACCAGATCGATTTTGGCGCCAGCTACGCCGAACTGCGTACCGACAACTCCGATGGCATCAACGAGGACAAGGAACGCAATACCACTGCACTTACGAGCACCTGGTATCACCGCATCGGCAGCAATACCCGTGGCCTGCTGGAGTATGACTACACCGATTTCGACTATCTGGAAACCAACAGCACGCGCAGCAGCCAATCCAACGCGGTATACGCCGGTGCCGTCTGGGACGTCACCGCCAAGACCACCGGTAAAGTCCGCCTCGGTTACGAGAAAAAAGACTTCGACAACAGCGAATCCAAGGACCTCGACAACCCGACGTGGCAAGTGGACCTGCAATACAAGCCACGCACCTATTCAACATTCACCTTTGTCGCCCGCCAGGCACTCGCCGAGGGCGACGATGGCGCCGATGCGGTGAAGTCGACCTTTACCCAGGTCGGTTGGCGCCATGGTTGGACGGATCGGATCACCACCCTGGCACAGGCCGGATTCGGTCGATATGTCTACGAAGGCCAAAGCCGCACGGACGATTTACAGGACTACAACCTGGCGGTGATTTATGCGATGCGCCGGTGGCTGGACATCGAGCTCGGCTATCGCTTCCGCGACAACGACTCGGATGCCGACAACGAAAGTTTTACCCGTAACGTGGTTCAGATCAGCTTCAACGTAAGCCTCTAAGAGGGTTTCGTCATGAACATACGCATAGTTGCCTTGTTGTTCGCACTGGCGGTACTACCCAATACGTATGCAGCAGACCCCGGCACCCAATACAAACTCGCCGCCGGCGATGTCTTGCGCATCATCGTCTTTGGCGAGCCGGAGCTGAGCATGAAAAAAATCCGTCTGAGCGATGCCGGGACCTTTTCCTACCCTTTCCTGGGGGAAATTTCCGCGAAGGGACTGACCCCCGGGCAAGTCGAAAAGATCATCGTCGACGGACTCAAGCAAGGCTATCTGAACGACCCGAAAGTCAGCCTGAGCCAGATCGAATATCGTCCGTTCTATATCAACGGCGAAGTGAAAAAACCCGGCAATTATCCCTTCATACCCGGGCTCACCCTGGAGAAAGCCATCGCCCTGGGCGGTGGCTTGACCGAACGGGCCTCGATCAAACGCGTGACCATCGTGCGCGGTGATGGCGGCGCCACACTCACCGATGAAGTCACCCGCAACACCACGATCGGCCCCGGCGATACCATTTCCATTGCACAAGGCTTTTTCTAATCATGGACAACAGCCCTAGCACCTACGTCGAACGTCCTCTGTCAACGCACGTACATCAACAGTACAGCGAAAACCAGGACACCATTGACCTGCTCAAAATCTGGAGGGTGATCTGGCGCGCCAAATGGAACATCGCCTGGCTCGTCCTGTTCTGCTGTGCGTTGGCCGCCATTGCTGTATCAGCCATTACCCCGCAATACATCGGCAGTACCACCTTGTTGTTCAACGATAAAACCCCGCCGCTGATGTCCTTCCAACAGGTCAAGGACTCGGGCAGCAATGCCACCGAGTATTTGCAGACACAACAAGCGCTCCTGCAATCGCGGGACCTTGCCGAACGCGCGGTGAAAAAACTCGGCCTGACCACCAACCCGGTCACTGACCCGCGCCAGCAACCGACACCCTGGTTCACCCCGCGCAAATGGCTGGCGGAGCTTGAGCTTGACCAATGGCTGCCGGGGCTGAGTACCTGGGTACCGATGAAAAAAGTGCCCAGCGAAGAAGACGTCTTTAACCAGGTCACGCAAAACCTCATGCAGCACACCAGCGTCAAGTTCGTTGGCAAAAGCCAGTTGCTGGAAATCGAGGTCGAACTGCCCGACCCGGTTCTGGCAGCAGCAGCGGCCAACGCGCTGGCCCAAGGCTTTACCGACAGCCAACTGGACACCAGCGAGAAGTCATCGCAGGCCACTACTGCCTGGATGAACACTCGACTGATCAAGCTGCGCGACAACCTGCGTGTCGCCGAGAAAAAGCTCCAGGGCTACCGCGAAGAGCAAGGGCTGGTCGATGTCGGCGGTGTCGCCACCATCAGCGCCAATGAACTGGAGATGACCGGTAATCGCATGGTCGACGCCCGTCGCAACCGTGCAGAAGCCGAGAGTGAATACCGTCAGGCGAAGGCCCTGAGCAACGGCGATCTGAGCCGTCTGTCCAGCGTGCCGGCAGTCTTGAGCAACCCGCTGGTTCAGCAATTCCAGGCGGATCGCGCCAAAGCCCAGGCCAAGGTCGATGAGTTGGCGGGACGCTACGGGCCCAAACACCCGAGCCTGATCTCCGCGCAGTCCGAATTGCGCGCGGCCACCACCAGCCTGCAATTGCAGGTGCAGCAGGTAGTCGCCGGCATCGAACGGCAATACCAGCTCGCCACGGCCAGCGAAGCCTCGCTGCGCCAGTCCTTCAACAGCAACAAGGCGCAGATCCAGGACATCGCTCGCAAAGAGTTCCAGTTGCGCGAGTTCCAGCGTGAAGTCGACAGTACCCGCGCGCTGTATGAAACCTTCGTCACCCGCTTGAAGGAGACCGCAGCCACCGCCGATATGGACTCCACCAAAGTGCGCATCGTCGACCCGGCCATTGTCCCTGTCGAAGCGAGCAAGCCTCGTAAAACGTTGATCGTGGGGATCGTCGGATTGGTTGCGACGTTGGTCGGCATGGCGCTGGCGCTGCTCATGGACAAACTGAGCAACACCTTCAAAACTGACGAGACGATTGAAAGCACGCTGAACATTCCGCTGCTCAGCGTCGTTCCGCTGGTCATGAAGAAAAGCCGTCGGCAACTGGCGCGGTTGTTCGAAGACAATGAGAACCCGCGTTTTTCCGAGACCATTCGCAACTTGCGTACCTGGCTGATGTTGCAAAGCAGCGATATGCCCTCGCAGGTGGTGCTGGTCACGTCGACGGTTGCCGGTGAAGGCAAAAGCACCATTGCCAACAACCTGGCCAGCTCGCTCACTCCACTGGAGCGCGTGCTGCTGATCGATGCCGACATGCGTCAGCCCACCCTGTCGCTGAACTTTGACTTTCCGCCCGACAGTCCGGGACTGGCCAATGTGATTGCAGGCACTGCAAGGCTCGAGGATTGCATCGTTTCGGTGGGCAACCTGGACATGCTGCCGGCCGGGATGGTCATGCCGCCTTCGGTGGATCTGTTCGCCGCACCGCGGTTGCCGTCCCCTGCCGATTCGCTTAACGCGTCACGCCAGCCTCCGCCGCAGGATCTGCTCAGTTCACCGCGCATGGCGCGGATGCTGGAGGCGCTGAAGTCGCGTTACCGCCACATCATCATCGATTCACCGCCTGCGGACATGATCAGCGACGCGCTGTTGCTGGCCAAGCATTCGGACGCTGTGATCTATGTGGTCAAGGCCGACAGCACGCCGATCAGCCAAGTGCAGAAAGGCATTGCCATGTTGCAACAAAGCCATGTGCCGGTATTTGGCGCTGTGCTCAATCAGGTAGACCTGCGCAAGGCGCGCAAATACGGCTACCACCATTCCAAGTCGTTTTATAACTACGACTTCGCACCCCGGTAACGCCCGGCCTGCCGGTCTGTCACTGCGCTGTTAACTGCCAACACAACACAACACAACACTTCGCTTCACCTCTGCCGAGCTACGTAAAAGCCTGCGGGAGCCACGCCGTGTCCGCTCCTAAAGCGCTGACGCATTCATTTTGCCTTGAGGTCAAGCCCATGACTCCGCTCTATACCGCTCAAATGGCACACCGCCGAGGCCTGACGTTCTGGGGCCAGTGGTTTTGCGCAATGACGCTGGTGGTCGCGCTGTTAATGCTGCTCGTGTACTGGCGCGTCGGCAGCCTCACCAGCCCTTACCGCATCCTGATGATCCTGACTGTGCTCGGTTCAGTGCCGATCTACAGCATGATGCAGGTTTATCACAAGCGTCATGGCCTGGTGGTCGGGCTCGGCCGTCTACTGGCCGGCTGGCTGATCCTGCTGGCAGTGCTGGCGAGCATTGCCTTCATCACCCAGACCAGTGCGACGTACTCTCGCCAGGTCATCATGGTCTGGGCAGTGCTGGGCTTTGTGGTCCAGGCCGCGAGTTTTCTGCCGCTGCACTCCTTCGCCCGGCTGCATTCGCGGATGATCTGCAGGGAGCGTCGCTCGGTGATTATCGGCACCTGCCCGACCGCTCACGAACTGGCGAAAAAACTCTCGCGACCGAACCGCGCGCTGGTCCTGGGCTTCATCTCCGCCGCCGATGACAGTGGCCCGGCACCGAGCATTTTGCCGTTGCTGGGACATGTCGACTCGATCCGCGAAATCATCACGCGCCTGGACGTGCGTCGCGTCTACATCGTCCTGACAATGGCGCACGCAGCCACCATCGAAGCGCTGTACATCGATCTGCTGGACATGAACGTCGATGTGGTGTGGATCCCGGACTTCGGCAGCATGGTGCTGCTCAACCATTCGATCTCCGAAATAGAGCGAATGCCGGCCATCTATCTCAACGAGAGCCTGATCAGCTCGCATCCCGCCAGCCTGTTTTGCAAGGATCTGTTCGAGCGCAGCCTGGCGGCCATGGCCATTATTGTCCTTGGCCCGTTGCTGTTGGGGGTGGCGATTGCCGTCAAGCTGACCTCCCCCGGCCCCGTGCTGTTCAAGCAAAACCGCCACGGCTGCAACGGCGAAGTGATCAAAGTCTGGAAGTTTCGCTCGATGCGCCTCCACGACGACAGCGACGTGCGCCAGGCCACCCGGGACGATGATCGCGTCACCCCGCTCGGACGCTTCCTGCGTCGCAGCTCCATCGACGAATTGCCCCAGCTGTTCAACGTGCTGTTCGGTCAGATGGCCTTGGTCGGGCCGCGCCCGCACGCCGTGACCCACAACATTTACTACACCGGCAAAGTGCGCGCCTACATGGCCCGTCATCGCCTCAAGCCTGGCATTACCGGGCTGGCCCAGATCACCGGGCATCGGGGCGAAACCGAAACCGTGGAAAAGATGCAGCTGCGCGTCGCCCAGGACCTCAACTACATCAACCAATGGTCGCTGTGGCTGGACATCAAGATCCTCATCAAAACCCCCTTCACGCTGTTCTCCAAAAACATCTACTGACGCCCTGCCCCATCGTGAACCTGCGTCACGACGCCCCGAGGTTAGATCATGAATGTGAGCGTATTCGGTATTGGTTATGTGGGCCTGGTACAAGGCGCCGCGCTGGCGGAAGTCGGCCATAACGTCCTCTGCGTGGACGTCGACAGCGCCAAGGTCGACGCGCTGAAGAACGGCACGCTGCCGCTCTATGAGCCGGGTCTGAAAAGCCTGGTCCGTGATAATCACCAAAGTGGTCGGCTGCAATTCGGCACTGACCTTGCCAGTGCGGTGCACCATGGTGATGTGCTGTTGATCGCGGTCGGGACGCCGCCTGATGAAGATGGTTCAGCGGACCTCAAATACGTGCTGGACGTTGCGCAAACCATCGCGCTGAACATGGACCGCCATCACATCATCGTCGACAAATCCACCGTCCCGGTCGGCACTGGCGACCGGGTGCGCGAACGCATCGAGCAGGTGCTGGCCGACCACGATCGCAGCCATCTGACCTTCGATGTCGTCTCCAATCCCGAGTTTCTGAAGGAAGGTTGCGCGGTCGAGGACTGCATGCGCCCGGACCGCATCATCATCGGCACCGACAGCCCACACGCCGAAGCGGTCATGCGCGAACTGTACGAACCGTTCAATCGCAACCGCGAAAAGATCATCGTCATGGACATGCGCAGCGCCGAACTGACCAAGTACGCGGCCAACTGCATGCTGGCGACCAAGATCAGTTTCATGAACGAAATGGCCTGCCTCGCCGAAAAACTCGGCGCCGATATCGAGATGGTCCGGCACGGAATCGGGTCCGATCCGCGCATCGGCTATCAGTTCATCTATCCCGGCCTGGGCTATGGCGGGTCGTGTTTCCCCAAGGATGTGCAGGCGCTGATACACGCCGCCACCAGCGTCGATATCGACGCCCGGGTGCTCAAGGCCGTGGAGTCTCGCAACCATGAGCAGAAAGCCAGCCTGTTCAAGAGGGTTTTCGATCATTTCGAGGGTGCCTTGCGCGGCAAGACCTTCGCCCTTTGGGGCCTGAGTTTCAAACCCAACACCGACGACATGCGCGAAGCCCCCAGCCGGGTGCTGATGGAGGCCTTGTGGCACGCCGGCGCCAGCGTCCAGGCGTTCGACCCCAAGGCCATGGAAGAAGCCCAGCGCATTTATGGCTCGCGCGATGACCTGACACTGGCGGGCACCAAGGAAGCAGCGCTGAAAAATGCCGATGCACTGATCATCGTCACCGAGTGGCAATCGTTCCGGGCACCGGACTTCGATTTGCTGATCCGCCAGCTCAAGCAACCGCTGATTTTCGACGGACGCAACCTGTTCGATCCGCAGCGTTTGAGCAAGCGCGGCATTACCTACGTCTCCGTGGGCCGGCAAACCCGGCCGGTCAACTGACAGGAGGCGCGCCATGATCAAGCTGCAGATAGTCCGGCGTTTTTCTCCCAGGTTACTGGACGCCAACCAGGCGTATTCCTTCATCAACTTTGCATCCATCAGCAGTTTTTTCGAGCAAACACCAAGCACCGTCGCCTATTTTTGCGACGGCATGCTGATGTCGCTGTTCATGTCCCGGGTGACCGGCCGCGCAATCGGCCGGGTCAGCTTTGACTTCACCTCGATTGCCGACGCGGTACTGGGCAGCGCCGAGCAACAGGGCAAGCGCGTGTATTTCGTCGGTGCCCGGCAGGTTGAACTGGATCTGTTCATCGACAAGATCAGGACGCTCTATCCGCGACTGACCATCGCCGGTTATCACAACGGCTATTTCGATGCGTCCCAGGCTGTGGACATTCAGGCCGACATCTGCCGCAGCGAAGCGGACATTCTGATCGTCGGCCTGGGTGCCGGGCTGCAAGAGCGGTTTGAACAGGATGCGCTGCGTGCAGGCTTTCGCGGTGTCGCCTTTACCTGTGGCGGGTTCATTCGCCAGGAAGCCATGGCCACCCGCAATTACTACCCCGCCATGATCGACCAACTGCATCTGCGCGCGTTCTACCGGATGTACCGCGAACCCCATACGATCAAACGCTACCTGATCGACTATCCGAGCAATTTTTTACACCTGTTGACCCTGCTCGTTCGGCGCAAAGTCGCCATCAGCGTGGGGGAATGACCGATGCACATTCTGTTCATTCTCAAGGATTTCAGAGCGGGCGGCGGTATCGAGCGCGTCCAGCAACGCTTGTCCGAGCAGTTTCTCAAGGACGGCAACCGCGTGAGTTTTTTCGTCATGAACGGTGACACGCCGGACAGCGCGGGTGCGCAAACGCTCAACGCCGCTGGCGGCAACGGCATTGTCGGCCTGTTCAAGTCCATCGTGCTGTTGCGCCGGCTGATTCGCCGCGAGGGCATCACTCACCTCATTTCGGCCAAGGAGCAAGCCAACCTCTGCACCTGGTTCGCCACCCTCGGCCTTCCCTGCAAAGTCATCTATAGCCGCCACGCGGCACTCGATTGCACTGAACAGAAAACCGGCCCCTCCAGCCTGCGTCTGCTCTACGCGCTGTACCTCTGCGGCAGCGGCAAGGTGGTCACGGTTTCCACGGCCCTGCGCCAGTCCCTCATCGATCTGATGCCCTGGGGTCGGCAACGCATCCGTTATTGCCCCAACGCCGTAGTTACCGACCAACTGTTGCGAGCCTCACGGGCGCCGTTGCCCGTCGGGTTACCCGGCGACTATTGGTTGAGCGTGGGTCGCCTGGTGGAACCCAAAGGCTTTGATCTGTTGCTCGATGCCTATGCGCTGGCGCTGCGCAGTGAAGCCCTGCCGGATCTGGTGATCGCCGGTGACGGTCCCCTGCTCGATGCGCTGACCACCCAGGCCAGCCGATTGGGCATCGCACATCGGGTGCATTTCAGCGGATTCCTGAGCAACCCCTATCCCCTGCTCAGGCACGCCCGGCTGTTCATTCTGAGCTCGGTACAGGAAGGCATGCCGACTGTGCTGATTGAAGCACTGGCGTTGGGTACGCCGGTATTGGCATGTGATTGCGAGACCGGGCCCAGGGAACTGCTGGACAACGGCCGGCTGGGTCAATTGGTCAATGCCAACGACGTACCCGCCCTGGCGAAGGGAATGCTCAACAGTCTGGTTTCACCGACTTGCGTTGCGCCAAGCGCAAAAATGCTCGCCGACGCCATTCAACCGTACACCAGCCAGTACGCCGCGAAAACGTACTACCAGGTATGGAACCAATGAAAAAATTGCTGATTATCCTGCACGACCTCAGCGCTGGCGGGGCGGAAAAAATGATGGCGCGCCTGGCCAGTGCATTGGTGGACGCCGGCAATGACGTGACCTTGCTGATGCTCACCGGTGGCGGCCTGCATGCGGCGCACCTCGACCCGCGAGTAAAGAAAGTCGAATTGCGAAGCCCACGCACTGCTCGTGCAGTGCCGGCGCTCGCGCGGTTTCTGCGGGCCAATCGCTTCGACGCGCAACTGGCGGCCCTGACTCACGTCAACGTGGTGGCCATCCTCGCCGCATTGCTGTCGGGGACTCTGACACGGCTGCATGTCAGCGAGCGCAACGCGTTTTCCCATGACAAACACGTCAACCCCGACTTCATGGTGCGGCTGGCATACCTGGTGGCACCGTTGTTGTACCGGCTGATTCCCAACCCGGTGATCTGCGTCTCGCGAGGTGTCGCCCAGGATCTGGTCAACACCACCATTGCGCGCCGCCAGGACGTGACCATTGCCGACAACCCGGTCCTTGACGACGACTTTCGCAACAAGCGGCCGGCGCGGCCAAGCCACCGTTGGCTCCAGGACAAGCCCGGGCCGGTGATTGTCGCCGTAGGGCGCCTGGCGCCGCAAAAAGGCTTCGACACCTTGATCAACGCGTTCGCCTCGTTGCCGGACGCCAACACTCGCCTGATCATTTTTGGTGAGGGCGCACTCAGGGACTCGTTGCAAGACCTGGCCCGAACACTGGGCGTGGCGGATCGAGTCGATCTGCCGGGCTATGCCAGTGATCCCATGGCAGAAGTGGCCGCCGCCGACTGCTTTGTGCTGTCGTCGCGTTTCGAGGGCAGTCCCAACGCGCTGGTCGAGGCCTTGTCCACCGGCACACCGGTGGTGTCGACCCGCTGTCCCCACGGCCCGCAAGACATTCTTATCGGTGGCCTCGTCGCGCCACTGGTGGCGGTCGACGACCCGCTCGCCCTGGCGCAAGCGATCACCCTGCAACTCTCGACACCGCGAGATCTACAGCGCCAGTCCCGCATCGATGCCGCTGCGCGCTTCATGAACGGCTGCGCGGTAGAAACCTACCTCGCCGCGTTACTGCGGAGACCATCGCCATGAGTACCCTGGAGATCAGATATTCCACGCTACGCGATGCCTTCACCCTGTTCGGTGTGCTGTTTTACATCCAGGTGATCACGTTTGTTCTCAGCCTGGGTGGCGCAGCCAGTTTCGGTGATATCAGCAAAGACCTCGAAGGCAACGTCGCCAACCAGATCTGCGGCCTCATCACACTGTTGGTGCCGTTGTATTTCTTCATCCGCAACAAGGTGTTCCTGAGCAAAACCTTTTACCGCAGCAACTTCTTTCTGCTGGTGTTCATCTTCTGTGTCATTGCCTCGATCAGTTGGTCCAGCGACCCGATGCTGAGTTTCAAGCGCTTTATCGCGCTGCTCAGCGTGGTGTTCTTTGCCGGTTTCATTGCCTATAACTACCCGCTTGAAAAAATCAATTTCATGCTGGGCTGTGCCATCGGCGTGGCGGCGTTTATCGGTTTGATACTCGCCGTGATCATGCCTGACGTCGCGTTCCTGTCCGGCGGCATCCGTGACGGTGCATTCAAGGGGATTTTCGCCGAAAAGAACGCCGGGGCGCGGCTCAACGCAATCGCCATCCTGTTGTTGCTGCCGATGATCCGCCAACGCAATCGCTGGGCACTCTTCTGTGCGTTTTTTTCACTGGTCGCCATCCTGCTCGCCCAATCGGCAACGGGCGTGGCACTGATCCTTTCCGGGACGCTGAGCTACTGGTATTTCCTCACCCTGATCCGGCTGCACATCAACCGCTCGCAGTGGCTGTTCTTCTTTTGCACGCTGGCGTTCCTGCTGGTGTGCCTGTTTCTCTACAACAACCTTTCGTGGCTGCTGGAGTTAGCCGGTCGTGACCCGTCACTCACTGACCGCACGTTGATCTGGGAGCTGCTCGCGCCGTTTGTCGATGACCAATGGCTCAAGGGATACGGCTTCGGCGCCTTCTGGGCCAGCCCCGACGCCGATGGTTTCATCCGTCGCTGGGGTTACATCGGCAACGCCCATAGCGGCTACATGGAAACCCTGCTCAACGGCGGCGCTATTCAGTTGACTGCGCTGGCGTTGCTGCTGGGCGAAGCCCTGTTTAAACAGTACCGCGCCGTAACGGCGAACCAGGCTGCCAGGTTTCGCGCCAGCGCCCTGGTGATCATCGGCTTGTTCATCGTCACCAACTATGTGGCCTACGTGATACCCAATTACCGCTCTGCCGAGTTTTTGGTGTTCTGCACGTTGGCCCTGTCCTTCCGGCAACACCACGTCACATACCCCGAATTATCACCGACAACCCTGGGCCAGCATTCGACTGGTCGGGGATTCCCGCGCGATTCAGCCAAGGCGTAACAAAAGGAGAATCACCCGTGCCCAATCAAGCCTCCCCTTCACCGCAAACAGTGTGCGTCGTGATCCCGATGTACAACGGCGCCGCAAGCATTGAGCAAACGCTGTCATCGCTGGCCGAGCAAACCCGGCTGCCCGATCACGTCATCGTCGTCGACGACGGTTCTACGGATGACGGACCCCAGCGGGTCAGAGACTTCGTCGCGCCGTTTCGCCTGACACTGTTGCAGCAGGCCAACGAAGGCCAGGCCAGTGCTCGTAATCACGGGATGCGCCACTCTCAGGAAACCTTTGTCGCGATGCTCGACGCCGACGATCAATTTCGCCCGCAAAAGCTGGAGTTACAACTGGCCCTGTATGACGAACTCACGCGTCAGGGTCGGCAGGTGGGGTTGATCGACTGCTACACGCAGGTCAATTACAGCGACGGCAGGCGGCAACTGGACAACGTGCGCAAGAGCGGCAGGCATTTCTACGATTTCATCCACGCCAACGTCGTCAATGGCGTATCCACCGCGTTGGTCAAACGCGACGTGATCATGCAACTGGGTGGCTTCGATGCCAGCCTGCGTTACTCCGAAGACCGTTACATGTGGACGCGGATCGCCGAACATTGGGAGATCCACACGGTGCCGCAAATTCTGCTGGAGCGCACGGTCAACGCCGGCAACATGACCGCGCAACCGAAAAAGTACTACCAGAACAAGATCAGGTTCATCGAGGTGTACCTCGCCCGCTATGGCGCGCAGCTCAGCAAACAGCAACGGATCGATTTCGTGCTGGGTAACCACACTGACTTTCTCAATGCGTTTTCCCGACGCGACGAGCATGCCGAAGTGATCGATGTGTACCGACGAATGCTCGAGTGCTCCTGGCAAGCGCTGATCTTCCACAACGGCAAACCGACCTTGCGCTACCTCTATGCCCGCGCCAAAACCTTGCGCAAGGCAACGGCGTCAACCACCGCTCATTGAACCGGTACCCGCCATGGCTAATCATCGTCTGGTGACATTGACCTGGATCTTTACCGAGAAATTCGGCCTGATCTTCCTGTCGATGATTACCTTTGTCGCCTATGCCAGGCTGCTGTCGCCCGCAGAGTTGGGGGTGGGCACCGTCATCATTGCCATCGTCGAGTTGATCGGGCTGGTGTATTCGTCGGTTCTGGAAGACCCGCTGGTACGGCTCGAACGGCTGGAAGACAAACACATCAGCACGGCGTTCTGGGCCTCGGTCCTCGTCAGCCTGGTGTCGATCGTCGTCATCTCGGTCGCGGTGATGCTGTACACGCCCGACCCGCTGCTGCGATGGTTGACGGCGGTGGCCTCGGTGAAAATCCTTTTCACCATGATGGCGCGTGTCTATGTCGCGCAAATGCGCCGCAGCGGCGACTTCAAGACACTGGCGTCGCGCACGTTGCTGGGCAAGGTGGTAGGCGGTGTCGGCGGCATCGCTGTGGCGCTCTGGGGACTGGGTGCCTGGGCGGTCGTTGCCCAGGCGCTGCTCATGGAGTTCGTGTCCATCATCGTTTTGATGCGCGCAGATCCGCGGCGCATTGCCTTTTACATTGACCGTCCTTTCTTGCGCGAACTGTTGAAAGCCGGCGCACCGGTTGCCATCAACGCACTGAGTTCACAAACGCTGCAGCGCGGGGTCAACGTGGTGCTTGGGATGACGGCCGGCGTGAACGCGGTCGGCATGTTCAACATGGCGATGCGCATCATCGAACTGCCACGCACTGCGATTTATAACGGTCTGTTGAGCTATGCATTGCCGGCGTTCGCCCGGCGCAGCGCAGAACCCCTGCGATTGCTCGGGATCCTGGGTGACTCAACCGCCGTCAGCGGCTTTCTGTTGACGCCCTTGTTCATTGGCCTCGCGCTGACGGCAAACGACCTCATCCTGTTGATATTCGGTGCCAAGTGGGCCGAAGCCATTCCCCTGCTGCAAGTGCTGGCCTGCACGGCGGCCATCGGTAACACCGCCATGTACGCCACCACCGCACTGGTGGCGGTCAACCGCAGCCACCTCACGATCAAAGCCGAAGTGGCAACCACTGTACTGGCGCTGGCGCTGGTGTACGGCTTCGGCACCTTTTATGGCGGTATGGCCGCGGCGCTCGCGCTGCTGACGCGGATGTTGATCATCACACCGTTGCAAATCCGTGGACTCAACGCAGCCATCGGTTACGGCTGGCGCCGGTACTTCGACTCCAATTACCGCAGCGTGATTGCCTCACTCGTCATGGCCGCAACCGTCTTGTACGTGTCACCGCAGCTGGGTTTGCAAGGCTACCTGCACCTGGTCTGCAACATTGTGGTGGGTGCGCTGAGCTATGCCGTGGCGTATAGCGTCATGCACCCGCGTTGGCCACAGGAATTCAAATCGGTTTTCACCACCCGCTGAACTCAGTCACTGAGACAGGAAGACCTCACCATGCGCAAAACTACGTTGATTACTGGCGGCGCCGGCTACATCGGCTCTCATACCGCTTTGGCGCTTATCAATGCCGGACACAAAGTGCTGGTGCTCGACAACCTGTGCAACAGCTGCCGTGAGTGCATTGCGCGCCTTGAGCAACTGACCCTGACCCGGGTTGATTTCATCAATGGCGACATCCGTGATACGGCCCTGCTGGACACCATCTTCAACCGCTACGACATTGATGCCGTGGTGCATTTTGCCAGCCTCAAATCCGTAGAAGAAAGCGTGCGCAAGCCGCTGGACTACTACGCCAACAATGTCGCCGGCACGCTTGAACTGTGCCGGGCAATGGCTCGCAATAACGTATTCCAGCTGGTGTTCAGCTCTTCGGCCACGGTTTATGGCGAGCCCACACGCACACCAATTGCCGAAGATTTCGGCACCGGCAAACCGGTCAATCCCTATGGCCGTACCAAGCTCATGATCGAAGAGTTGCTCACCGATCTGTGCCACTCCGACCCACGCTGGAGCATCGGCCTGCTGCGCTATTTCAATCCGATTGGCGCTCACGAAAGCGCGATGATCGGCGAAGACCCCAGAGGCCGCCCCAATAACCTGTTGCCGTGCCTGACGCAGGTCGCGATTGGCCGCACCCCCGAACTCACGGTGTACGGCAACGATTACCCGACCGTGGATGGCACCTGCGTGCGCGACTACATCCACGTGGTCGACCTTGCCATCGGCCACCTCAAGGCACTTCAGGTATTGCAGCACACCCGCGGCATCGATTTCTGGAACCTGGGCACTGGCATTGGCTATAGCGTGCTGCAGATCATCCACAGTTTCGAAGACATCACCGGCATCAGCATTCCTTATCGCTTCGCACCGCGGCGTGAAGGTGATATCGCGCAAATGTGGGCCGACCCGAGCAAGGCAGCACGTGAACTGGGATGGAGCGCGCAACGTGGCCTGGAACAAATGATCATCGATACCTGGCGGTGGCAGTCGTGTAATCCGCAGGGGTATCAATCTTCGTTCGAAACCCCGTCGCTGGTTGCAGTCAAATGATGTTCAGGGGTTGTCTGCTGCTGGTACTGCTGTGGGTTTCGCTGGCTTGCACCGCCGCACAATCGCCCCCCACCACCGGGCTGGTGCTGTGGCTGGACGGCGCCGATGCGAACACGCTGACCCTGGGCGCGCAGGACAGTGTCCAGCGCTGGAACGACAAATCCGGAAAATCCCATCACGCCACAGTCGATGATGCCGCCTCCAAGCCACAGCGCATGGCAAACGCTCTCAATGGCCATTCGGTGGTGCGTTTCAGTGGCGTGTCGGGGTTTCTGGGAAAAACCATCCGCAGCGCCAAAGGCCCGGTCACGGTATTGATCGTTTCCCGCCGATTGGCCGAACAAGCCGAGGTTGATCCCTGGCAACGCTTGTTCAGCTCACGCCCGCAAAGCACCGACAACGATAACGTGTTGCCGAATTTCGCCATCAGCCTGCAACAGACCACGGCGTATGCGCCGACCGTATCCGTCCTGGAGCTTTACGATGTGCCGATTGGCCCCTATGCCGTCGGGCGCAATGCCATTGGTAATTCTGAAAACTTTCGCGGCGACATCGCGGAAGTGTTGGTGTACGACCGTGCGTTTGCCTCCCTCGCAGAACGCCAGCATGCATTTCAGTACCTGGCGGATAAATGGTCGGTTGCCATTCCGAAATCAGCTAATACATGGACCCGCGTCGGACCACTGGGCCCACTGCCGAAACGGGTCAACGCCAATCTGCCGCTGTCCGATCAGGCCAATACCGGTAAGTGGGTTCTCAACAGCAAACTGTCCGACGACTTCAATGGCAGCACCCTCGATCGCCAACGCTGGCATGTTAACAATGCCATCGGCAACGAGTCGCTGGGACGCAAACCGGCGTTGTTCACGCCGAACAATGCATCCGTCAACAACGGCAACCTGAACATTGTCTTCCGCAAGGAAACCTTGCCGCACAAGTACGTCCAGCTCGGCTTCAAGGACTACACCTCCGCCATGGTCCGAACCATTGAAAAGGGCTTCTACGGATACTATGAAGCCCGCGCCAAACCCATGAATTCTGCGGGTTCCAGCGCATTCTGGCTGGCGTGGACGGGTATGGAGGACAACGCCACCGAAATCGACATTTTCGAAATCGGCGGCAAAACCAAAAACGCGGCGCTCGACCGCTCGTACAACATGAATGCCCACGTGTGGGCTACACCGCAAAGCAAGGAGCACTTGGCCGACGGCAGCACCTGGATCAGTCCATGGCGCCTGGCGGACGACTTCCATGTCTACGGTTTCGACTGGCAGCCCGACACCCTGCGTTGGTACGTCGATGGTGTACTGGTCAGGGAATCAAAGAACACCCATTTTTACTTCCCGATGGAGGTGATCTTCGACAGCGAAGCCATGTGGAAATGGTTTGGTGTAGTCGACGATGCCGACCTGCCTTCCACCTTCGAAGTCGACTATTTCCGCCTGTGGCAACGCAATCGATAGCGTCACACAAAGGCCGAGGTGCCCTTGGTCTTATTGCTTCGGATCCGCTTCACTTCCCGCACGTTGTAACTGCGTGCCCACTTCAATTGAAGTCCCTGAGGCGCTACTGCCGCCATAGCGTACGCCCTGGGTAAAATTTCAATCGGCAGGGAGGTCAGTATTCATTTCGCGCTAACAAGTATGGAGCGCATATACATGATCAAGCGACGATTAAACGAACTGGATTTGCTGCGTTTCCTTGCTGCCATCGCTGTAGTGTTTTTTCACTATGCGTTTCGCGGTTATGCCAAAGGCGACATGTCTACCATGCCCTACCCGCTATTGGCTGAGCCCGCCAAATACGGTTATTTGGGCGTTGAACTGTTTTTCATGATCAGTGGGTTTGTCATTCTGATGACCGCTTCGAGCAATAATCTGAGAGCGTTTTTTATCTCCCGCGTCGTCCGCCTCTGCCCGGCTTTCTGGGTGTGCTGCACGATCACCTTTGCAATCACCCTTGCCATTGGACAGCCCAGATATAGCGCTGATTTTTATCAATACATCATCAACATGGCATTCCTGAGCGAGCTGATGGGAGTTCCACAAATCGACGGCGTGTACTGGTCACTATTTGTAGAGATTCAATTCTATCTAATGATTTCCATCTTGTTGGCCTTCAAGAAAATAGAAAAAATAGAGACCTACCTCGTGTTCTGGCTGCTGATATCCGCCACTGCCGAACTTCTCGCTTTTGAAAAGCTGCGCTCGATACTGATTACTGATTACGCTGCCTATTTCATAGCAGGCGCAACCTTCTACATCATATGGGCCAAGGGCATCACGAAAACACGGGTTTTCCTGCTGGCGGGTGCGCTGGCATTAGCCAACTACACGGCAATTGTCTGGGCCGAATTGCTCGAATCAAAATACGCAACCGAATACAACCCGCTGATCGTATGCAGCGTCATCGGTCTGTTCTTCATCACGTTTATCTTGATCGCAACCAACAAAACGGGAGCCATAGCGACATACAACTGGACCGCATTGGGCGCGCTGACCTACCCGCTTTACCTGCTGCATCAAATGATCGGATTCATGATCTTCAACATTGCCTATCCGGCTGTGAACTCACACATATTGCTTTGGGGCACCATCGTCTTGATGCTGGGTGCGTCTTACGCCATCAACAAACTCATTGAAATCCCCATGGCCAGGTCCATTAAAAAATTCCTTTCGTTATCTTTCATACGTGTCTGGGGATGATTGGCTGGCCAATGTAGCGCCATAAAAAAGCCCGCGATTAGCGGGCAGTCGGAATGCTTCAAACTTGTTCAGGCGCCCGATTCAGGATCACTTGCCGGCACGCCGCGCTGCTCTTTTTCGCCTTCGCCCAATTCGTTCATCTGTGGGTCGGCATCAGGATCATCGGCGCGGCTGTTGGTGCCAGATTGCGGGTGCTCACTCGATACCGAGTTAGTTGCATCCACATCCGCCATATCTTCATCCACAGGCGATTCATCGTCCGGCGGTAACGGCACTTCATACTGGTTCCAGCTCGGATCATGGCCCGCTTCGTTATCCGTTGTGCGTGTTTCGCGCTGCTGCGATTTGTTGCCGGGTGCATTCTCGTCGATTTCCATGGTGACTCTCCGCTCTCATGCTCGGTTAATCCGTGCTTAAACGTAAGAAAGTCACACCATGGACGAGTGCCCGGCATTGGACGAATGGCAAAAACGAAGCACCCGACCCCGCCCTCGCCTGCATGGTTCGGCTCATCTATTCAGCATTTGGACTCAAGCGACTTTAAGCGCTTCGCCACGCACCCGCCCATCAGCCATGAGCTGCAGATACTCACGCCACTTCTGGAAAGCTTGCTGCTGCCTGCTGGAAGCTTCCAGCCACAAAGCGCCACCGATGTGCTCGACCGGGATGGACATCATCTGCGAAATCGCGAGATCAAGCTCATTAGCGAGCTCACGCCCATTCGGCAAATCGAGGATTAGTGGTCGCATAGAAACCTGTCTTTTTTTTGGGCTACTTCAATGACTTGCGAAACGGTTGATCGTGCGTAGGTTCCGACGAACGGTAGTCAGTATCTATATCCAGCTCCTGTCACCACGAAGTTGCGAAAACTCCCGCCAATAAAAAACCCCGGCGGCTGCCAGGGTTTGATTCGATGCAATGTAGGCCCTTGCGGATGGACGGGCCTTCTGGCTATTGAATCCGTCTCAGTCGTCCTGATCTATCTGATCAAGAAAATCAACGTCATCATCTTCTTCGTCAACAATTGCCTGAGCGTCCTCTTCACCCCATGACTCGTCATCATGGAATTCATGATCGAGCAGGTGGTCGTGCTCGGGCTCTGGGATATCTCGTTCTTCGCTCATGACTTACCGCAGCAAATTTGAAAAGAGCGGACTGTATATGCAGATTCGTTTCTTCCGTCAATGATCACGAAACAACGACGTGCTCTTCATCGAGATCACCGGGTAGTTTTGCAGGATCCAGCGGTATTCGGCTCTATGAGAGTCCAGTAACGTCCATCAAGAGCCGACGTTTTTGTGGGGGGAAAAGTAAGGGTAACTTACTTTTATGGCCAAAATCACCATCAAAGAACTTGAGTCGCTGACCTCTGAAGATGCCAGCCGAATCCGTAGGGAAGATGACCATCAGCGCTGTTCTTTTCATACCAGTCGAATGAGCAGCAATACCAAGAGCACGTTCAATACGGCCAGCACACTCAGTCCCGCAAGCACACCGCCAGCGCCCCAGCTCTGCAACAGGTATCCGCCTGCAAGGGGGGTCAAGGCTTGTCCTATGAGCGATGGCCGAGCCATGCGCCCCATCAGCAAAACATAATGGGTGGGCGACATGAGGGCCAACGGCAGCAGTCCTCGAACGATCGCCCGCAAACCATTACCCGCGCCATAAATCACCAGCCCCAGCGCAGTCATTGCCGGTGCGATGGTCACAAACAGCAGACCAATTGCCACGAATATCACGGAGATCAACGTCGTCCAGATCGGGTGTCGCTTACGCGAAAACACCTGTAGAACACGTGATCCTACCTGACTTGGCCCCAGCAATGCGCTCAGTCCGACGGCGGCTGCAAGCGAGTAACCCTGCCCCTGCAACAATGAAATCAGCTGGACCGACATCGCCGTCATGATCACTGCACCCAAAGCAAAAATCAGCGTAAGCAACAAGTAGATCCGCCGATCGATTGAGAAACTTTCGCCACCCACTGCCTGACTTTTTATGAGTGGTCCCGTGCCCCGCGCCAGCACCCAGAGATAAAGCGGCGCCACGACAATGACCAATAACACTCCATAAGCCTCGCACGTCGTGCGCCAACCAACGTGTTCGATGACCAGCGCAACCGCGGGCCATGACAGTGTTGTAGCAAACCCGGACACAAGGGTGATGCCCGTAATCGCACTGCCCGCTCGCTCCCCATAGAGAGAACCTAAAGCGGCGAATAGCGCTTCATATAACCCCAGCGCCATACCGACACCAATTACAGCCCAAGACAAAAAAAACATCGGCAACGAGGTCGAACTGGCCATCAGAAACAATCCGATGGCGACGCCCAGACCGCTACTGGCCAGAATAAGGCGGCCGCCGTATTGGGCAATAAGCCGACTGGTCAACGGTGCTAGCATCGCGGAAACCAGAATGCTCAGAGACAGTGCGCCATACACCCATTGGCTGGCCCAGCCGGTTTCTTTCATGATCGGATCGGCCATCACGGCCATCAGGAAGAACGAGCCTCCCCAGACCAGAACCTGCAGCATCCCCAAAATAAAAATGCCGAATACGCCAGGCAGTCGCGTTTGTTGATTCAAGACAATGTCATCAGTGGTGAGAAAGAAGGATAGCGTGAGTAGCTGAGCAATTACGTTTAAACGAACGATTCACCTAGCCAACGAATCCGTTGGCTCAAAGCATGTGCCCTGCCCAAATCTTACGATGGACCAGGTCGGCAGCAATTTCGATGAAGGCATCTCCGACGAATTTGGCAGCGGGACTGACACGCCTGTCGGCAGGGAAAACCTGAACAAGTTTGCGCATGGGAATGGGGTCAACCAAGGGGGCGGCGCTGAGCACGCCAGCTTCGATTTGGGCGTAAATCGATGCCAAAGGCAACGCGGTCAAACCGAACCCATTGCAGACCAAGGCAATCATCGCGCCAAAGGAATCCGCTTCGACACTGGTCTTGAGCTTGATCCCCACTTCACGCGCACAATCATCCAGAATCTCGCGAAGGCTATGTCGAGCGCTTGGCAACACCAATGGCTGCTCTGCCAAAGACTCGAACGACACCGGTGTATCAAGACGCAGGTTGGCGCTGGCGGGGCCGACCAGCAGCAGATTTTCCATCATCACCGGCACGATACGCAGCGTATGCAAGGGTTGGGGATCGTAAGAAATCGCCAGTTCCAATTCGCCACGCTGAACCCAATCCAGCAGATAGCCGCTGAAGGCCGAGGAAAACCTGACGGCAAGATTCGGATGCGCCTCTTTGATTTTGCGCACTAGAGGAACGGTGACGATTTCCGCTACCGTCGGCGTCGTACCAATGACGACCGTTCCCCGGAAAGAGGTCTTTCCGCCCACCACAGAACTTCGAATGGACTCCATTTCTTCCATGATTCGAGTGGCATGCGCTAGCACCTCGCGACCAGCATCGGTAATCTCCATGCCTCGTCCATGTCGATCGAACAGGTAGGTGCCGAGTTCTTTTTCCAGCATTCGAATTTGTCGGCTGAGTGCCGGTTGTGCGATGTGAAGCCGGTCGGAGGCCTTGCTGAGACTGCCAAGCTCGGCCACATGAATTAGGGTCTTGAGTTGAACGACATCCATTACCAGGCCAGTCAAAGTCGGGCTCGGCGCGAAATGCGTCGAAAGTAGTATGAGTGTAAACGCATTAGCGTTCCTTGGAATGCCACAGGACCCGCGCCGCATGGGCCTCGCGACTTTCGAGCCAGCTGTACCCCCCAGCCCGCACGGGTTGCAAGGCAAGCTATAAAATTTCGGTATATCAGTTAGGCCTGGCTGACGGCTTATTACCCTCGTCACTCTGCGGTAGCGTGCATTCAACGTCGACGCCAAGAGCGATCGACTGAATACAAGAATAAGATTCGAGGGCTTGCGCCATGATTTACTACCTTTCTCGTTACTTGACCGACCCGTCTTACACACTCAGCGAACAGCTGAGCTCTCATATACATCCCCCCTCCTCATGTGCCTTGGTCGTCAAAGGGTCACAGCATCTGCGTTAAGCACATCAACCCATCGAGCTAACAACGTCGGACACGCCTCAGCGTGCGCCTCGTATCGTCTCGCCTTGTACAAAGGGTGAACAACATGTCCGCATCAACCAGCGAATCTACAATCCACACTGTAAATTCCGATCAGATGAAAAGCCCGAATCGTGTCAGAGCAATCATGGGTGCCTGTTCGGGCAATCTTGTGGAGTGGTACGACTTTTTCATTTACGCCTACACCGCCATCTACTTCGCAGCTTCGTTTTTCCCCAAAGGTGACACCACGAGCCAACTGCTCGCTACAGCTGGCGTTTTTGCTGTCGGTTTTTTCATGCGCCCTCTCGGTGGCTGGATTTTCGGCTGGATTGCCGACACCCGTGGTCGCAAGGTCTCAATGATCATTTCGGTGTTCATGATGTGCGCCGGCTCACTGCTGATTGCCGTGATGCCGACCTATGAAACCATCGGTGTGGCGGCGCCGGTCATGCTGGTCGTCGCCAGATTGATTCAGGGCCTGTCTGTAGGCGCAGAGTACGGCACAGGTGCCACCTATATCAGCGAAATCGCAACTCCTGGTCGCCGCTGCTTTTATGGGTCTTTCCAGTACTTCACTATCATTGCGGGCCAACTCCTGGCGCTGATGACCGTGGTCATTCTTCAACAAACTCTCAGCAACGAAGAGTTGCGCGAATGGGGTTGGAGAATTCCGTTCTTTATCGGTGCATTGAGTTCCATCGTGGTGGTATATCTGCGGCGTGCCATGCATGAAACCGCCACCAAAAAAGAAATGAACCGCAAAGATGCCGGGTCTCTGCGCGGCATGTTCAAACACAAACGTGCCGTTGCACTGGTGGTGGCGTTCACCATTGGCGGTTCGCTGTACTTCTACACCTTCACCACCTACATGCAGAAATTCCTGGTGATCTCTGCAGGGTTTAGTCCGGAAACAGTGAGCTTCATCATGACGGCGGCACTGGTTGGCTTTATGTTCTGCCAGCCGCTCTTTGGTCTACTCGCCGACCGTATCGGGATCAAGGCTCACATGTTGATGTTTTCCGGATTGGCCATGCTGTTGGTGATCCCTCTGCTCTATTCACTGCAATCAGTCAGCAGTCCGTTTACGGCGTTCCTGCTGGTATTTGGCGGCCTCGCTATCGCATCGCTTTACACTCCCATTGCCGGGATCGTCAAAGCTGAACTTTTCCCACCTGCAGTGCGTGCGCTAGGCGTGGGCTTTCCGTATGCGGTAGGCAATGCAGCATTCGGCGGCACCGCCGAATACGTCGCCTTGTCGCTGCGTTCGCAGGGCATCGAGGAGTATTTCTTCTTCTACGTCGCGGCCATTGTCGCCATCACTTTCATCGCCGCGATACTGATGCCTAACCTGTCCCGTTATGGCTACATCAGCGGTTCGGGTGAAATCGAAGAACGCACCGGACTGAGGGGTTGCACAAAGTCACAGGCTGCGAGGATCTGAAGCACTGACGATTTCTGCGGTTAATTAAAAGGGCCCATGATGATCCATGGGCCCTTTTTACATCACGGGGTAGCGGATGCCACCTGCGTGGAAGGTTCGTGGATATCCTTGGTCACCTGTTCCATATTCGGCCATGCCTGCAAATCAAGATCAAGATCCCTGAACTGGCTTGAATCAAAGACCGGTGTCTTGATGCCAGCCTTGCGTTGCTGGTCGTAGTCACGCAGCAAGCGCATCCCGACATTGAACAACAGCGCCAGGGCAATCAGATTCACGAAGGCCAGCAGCGTCATAGTGATATCGGCAAAGGCGAAGACCGTTTCCAGATTCTGGATGGCTCCCCACAGGACCAGCAGCAATACCAGTCCACGATAGACCATTACGGCAGCGCGCTTGTCCCCCAGCAGAAAGCGCAGATTATTCTCGCCCAGGTAGTAGTTGTAGAGGATCGAAGTGAACACAAAGAGAGCCAACGCCACGCTGATAAAAGTGCGCCCCCAGTCTCCAACCACAGCAGCAAGCGCATTCTGGGTTAGTACCAGCCCATCACCTTCGAATCCCGGCGTGTAAAAGCCTGAGAGTAAAATCAACAGCGCCGTGCAGGTACAGATCACAAAAGTATCGAGGAACACGCTGAAGGCTTGAACCACACCTTGAGCTGCGGGGTGATCCACTTTCGCCACCGCTGCCACGTTTGGTGCACTGCCGAGTCCCGCCTCGTTGGCAAATACCCCACGCTTGACGCCCATCACAATGGCACTGCCGACCAGGCCGGCGAAGGCCTGATCCAGACCGAAAGCGCTTTTGAAGATGGTCATCAGCATGCCAGGGACATGATCGAACTGGAGCACGATCACGTAGACAGTGACACCGATGTAAGCCAGCGTTTTAACGGGCACCAGCAGATCCGAGACGGCAGCGATTCGCTTGATGCCGCCCATGAATACCAGACCCAGCAACACGGCAACCGCAATGCCGGAATACGTCGTAGAGAAACCAAAGGCATTATTCAGTGAGTGAGTCACAGCGTGGGATTGCAGTCCGTTGAAGGCGAAACCAAAGGTCACCAGCAGCAACAAGGCCATGACCTTGCCCAACCAGGCCTGCTTCAGTCCGTACTGGATGTAATACGACGGCCCGCCTCGGAACTGCCCATTCGCATCACACCGTTTGTACAACTGCCCCAAGCTGCATTCAAAGAAGCTAGTGGACATACCGACCAGGGCCGTGATCCACATCCAGAACACCGCGCCTGGACCACCCAACGTGACCGCCAAGCCGACACCAGCGATATTGCCTGCGCCTACACGACCGGCGAGGCTCAGCATCAGAGCCTGAAACGAACTGATCTGGCCAGCACTCTTTTGCACGCTATCGCGGAACGCGCCGAACATATGCAAAAAATGGCGGACCTGGACAAAGCGTGAGCGCACCGTGAAGTAGCCGCCCAAGCCTACGATGAGCACGATCAGAAGCTTGCCGGAAAGAAAACTGTTAATGACTTCAAGCATGGGTCGAACCTCTTGTTGTTATAGGTACACGAATTTCAGGCACGCATGCGCCTGCACACATCGCCGCCCGAGAGCAGCAGAAGTGACTGAACCAGCTTTGTGAATTTCAATTGCGTGGCCTGAGGGGCTCCCGCGAAAAATCCGAAAGCCCTCAGAACGGCAGGGCTTACCCGGTAAGGCTGCTTGCCTGGAAATCGGCGATCTGCTGCCACATCGCGATAGGGTTGGAATACATCGGGAAATGCCCGCACTCAGGAATTGCTGCCAGCCGTACACCTTCAGCCTGGATATACGGCAGATAGGACAGTGACGCGTTCTGCTCGCCGTACATAAACATTCGAGGGCATTCCAACCCAAGGAACTTACCCATCAGGTCAGCGTTATCAGAGAGGTCAACCATCGACTCGAAAATTCCCCGTACTGCACCGGCACGAACTTTGTGCCGCAAGCTCGCGGAATAAAGTGCACTGGCATAGGCCGTGGCGTGCCGGGCGCGTTCGATAAATGCCGCGAAAAACGACTCGGGATCGTTACTCGGATAGTCGACAATCTGCCGGCTGAGGAAGCAATCTTCCGGGGCGATGTTGCCCTCGATATCGACGAAGCTGAGTACCCGCTCCGGGAACTCATGGGCCAACATCAGTGCGGTCAGCCCACCCATGGAGTGGCCGACCAGATGGAAGCGCTCGATGCCAAAATGTCCCAACACCTGCAATGCCGTCTGCATCAGGAAGGGTATGGAAACTTTGGAAAGGTCATTGCACTGGCTTTCACCGCAACCCGGTGCGTCGTAAGCGACGAAGGGGTGACCAGCAAATGCTGACTGCTGCACGATGTCGGCATAGTCTTCTTTGGTCGAACCAAAACCATGCAGGAACACAATTGGCGCCAGGACGCCCTCGCGATGGATGGCCGCCACGTTCAACTGAACACCCTCCACCGTCAGAGGAAGTTGCACGTGACTGAAGCTTTCTGGTGAAGGCACGTTATTGACTCCTTGAGCGAAAAGGTAGCGCCGGGCCAGGTTTGCCGGCAATCAGGCATACAATTTCAAGGGAATCGTATGTTCTGTAAATTCCTAATTGGGGAACGCTTTCATACGCCAAACCTATCAACCGATGAGCGAGCATATTGGCCGACTCAGGTCTTGGTACGGAAACGGTCAACCACTTCCTCCACCAGCGGATTAGGCCGATCAGCATTCCAGGCCATGGCAGTGGTCACGACATTGAGCTTCTGGCTAAGCGGTCGAAATACCACATTGGCCGGCGCCATTTTCTTCAGCGAAGCCGGTACCAGCGCAATGCCTTGACCGTAGCTGACAAAGGCGATTTGCGAGGCAACAGAGCGCACTTCATGCAACACGCGAGGGGAAAAACCACTGGCCCGGCAGGTCGCGATCAGATTGTCGAAATATACCGGGCTGACCTTTCGGGAAAACATCACCAAGGGCTCGTTGGACAGACTGGACAAACTGATTCGAGTGCGTGAAGCCAAGGGATGATCACTGGGCAAAGCCACCACCAGTCGATCTTCCAACAGCGGCAGTGACTTGATCGAGGCCCCCAAATCACCATCCAGGCGGGCGAACGCCAAGTCGATATCGCCGGCTTCCAGCGCCGGAACGGCTTCAACGCTGTCGATTTCCCGCACGGACACGGTGAGGTGCGGATAGTCGTTCTTCAATTGCTCGATCAACCTCGGCAAGACATCGAACATTGCCGTGGAAATCGCTCCAATGGTCAACATCCCCGACTGCCCCGCCACTGCCTCCTCCACGGCAAGTTCCAGGCGCTCAAGCTGGTCGGCGAACTTACGCACGGCCGGCAGGATCGCCGCCCCCACCGGCGTCAACTTTGCACCACGTCGCGAGCGATCAAACAACTTGACCTTGAGCGCCTGCTCCAGCACCTGAATCTGCTCGCTCAACGGAGGCTGGGACATACCCAAACGCTTGGCCGCGCGGCCAAAATTCTGTTCTTCGGCAACCGCCAGGAACAACCAGAGATGACGAATCAGACGAAAGTTGATCATGATTAACCCATAGGTTTAACGTATCTAATAGTTCTGTGATTAGTAATATACCTATCAAATAGCCTCACCGACACTGGGCGCCTCGTCACTAGAGGGGCTACCCCATGATCCATGAGAGCTTGCTAAATCGCTTGGCAGCGCTGGACACCAACACGGTGTCCGATGCGCTCGACTTCCTTGGCCTGCCGGGTGCCACCATTGGGCTGCGTCCCCTGTGGAACTGCCCAAAGATCGTAGGCCGCGCCAGTACGGTACAACTGGCCCCGAAATCTGACAGTGCACCTACAGTGCATCTGATTACCCCAGTGGTTGAAAAGATCGACAGCGACGACCGAGTACTCGTGATCGCCGGCGGTATCGAGGGCATCTCGTGCTGGGGCGACATCCTGGCCAACGCGTCGGCCCGCAAGAAAGTACGCGGCACTGTGATCGATGGTTTCAGTCGAGACATCGATGGCAGCGAATCGATTGGCTACCCGGTTTACGGACGCGGGGTCACCATGATCAGTGCCCGCAATCGAGTCATTCAGATCGACGCGGCCGTGACCATAAAAGTGGCCGGCGTCGACGTTAATGAAGACGACTATGTCATTGCCGATACCTGCGGAACTGTGTTCGTCCCACAAGCCTATATCGACAAGGTGGTCGACCTTGGCGAGCGCATCGCCCGCCGCCAGGACGCAATGGTCGAGGCAGTGCGCAGCGGCCGTTCGGTGGCCGAGGTCATGCATGACACCCAATTCGAAGCGATCCACGTGGAGCACGCCTGATGAATCTTGAAGATCAAACCCTGGTCGCCTTATTTGAAGGCCTTGACACCCCGGGCGTCTCCGATGCCCTGGACAAGCTAGGCCTGCCCGGTCAATGCCTCGGCGTGGCACCGCTGGACAACTACAGCAAGGTTATCGTCGGACCGGCCTTCACCGTGCAGTACGTCACGGCCAGCGTACCTCCTGGCACCGTGGGCGATTTCATCGAAGACGTGGCACCCGGTGATGTGGTGGTCATCGACAATGGCGGCCGTACCGACTGCACTGTCTGGGGCGACATCATGACCCAGTACGCCGGCCACCGGCAGATCGCTGCAACGGTCATCGACGGAGTTTGCCGTGACGTGAACAAAGCGCTGGGCGACGGCTATCCGATCTTCAGCAAAGGCCGCTTTATGCGCACCGGCAAAGACCGCGTACAAGTTCAATCGGTGAACCAGCCAGTGTCTGTCGGCACAGCCCGAGTCTGCTCCCGCGACATCGTGGTCGCCGACGCCAATGGCGTGGTCATCGTCCCCCGTGCTCGCGCGGCTGAAGTGGCGGCGTGTGCTCGTCAGATCGAATCGGTCGAAGCCGACATTCGCGCCCTGATCGCTAAAGGCAAAACCCTTGAAGAAGCCCGCGCTGCATTGGGTTACCACAGCTTGCAGAGGAAAGTCTGATGACCACGCTCCCCCTCCCCTTGAATTTCCACGAACGGGCAAAAGTGTTAGGCAGCTCGACGCTGTATGAAGCGTCCCATTTGCCTTGCGCGGTTGACAGTGCGATCCGTCCCGTTTGGGACGGCGCCTTCATCGCCGCCCCCGCCTACCCGCTGGAATGTTCGCCGGGCGATAACCTCGCCCTGCACTTGGCCATGGAACGAGTGCCTCGTGGCAGCGTATTGGTGGTAGGCACAGGTAGCTTCATCGCCGGTTACTGGGGCGAAGTGCTCACAGTGGCGGCTGAAGCGGCTGGCGTGGTCGGTCTGGTAATCGATGGCGGCGTACGAGATATAGCAGCCATGAAGAAACGCCAGTTTCCGGTCTTTGCCCGCGGAATCTCGGTGAAAGGCACCGTCAAGGTAAGCGCGCCTTCGATTGGACAACCCTTTAATTTCAACGGTGCTTTCGTGGCTCAGGGCGATCTGGTTGTGGCCGACGATGACGGCGTGATTATCATTCCCAAGGCTGATGCGGCACGCACGCTGGCCGAAGGCGAGGCGCGTGCGCACAAGGAAGTGCAGATGATGCAGGCATTGACCGAAGGCCGCTCGACACTGGAGCTGATGAACCTGACTGAGTGGAGAACCCGCGCATGAGCGCCGTTATCCAACGACTGAATCAACGCCTGGCCAGCGCACAACCATCAGCGACTTATCGGATCATGGACCGTGTAGCGGAACGCCGGGCACAAGGTGCGAAGATCATTTCGCTATGCGCCGGCGAGCCAGATTTCGATACGCCCAAGCATGTTCGCGAAGCGGCTATTGTCGCCATCGAGCACGGCCATACCCGCTACACACAAGTTGCCGGTGAACGTTCACTGCGAGAAGCAGTGGCCGCCAAGTTCCGCCGCGAGAATGGCCTGGATGTCACCTGGCAAGACACCCTCGTCTGTAACGGTGGCAAACAGGTGATCTACAACGCCTTGGCAGCAACCCTTAATGAGGGCGATCAGGTCATCGTGCCGGCGCCGTACTGGGTCAGTTACCCGGAGATGGTTCAATTGTGTGGAGGTGAAGCCCGGATAGTGACGTGCGATGCGGGTACCGGCTTCAAGCTAACACCACCTGCGTTGGCCGCGGCGATCACACCGCAGACCCGCTGGTTAATCCTCAATTCGCCGTCCAACCCGACCGGCGCGGTGTACAGCCGGGGCGAACTGCAAGCGTTGGCTGAAGTGTTGTTGGCTAATCCTCACGTGCTGATTCTGGCTGATGACATCTACGAGCATTTGATCTTCGACGATCAAACTTTCCATACCCTGGCCCAAGTCGAACCGCGGCTGGCACCGCGAACACTGACCATGAACGGTGTATCTAAAGCCTATGCCATGACCGGTTGGCGTATCGGTTTTGCTACCGGACCACGCTGGCTGCTGGAGGCTATGGAAAAACTGCAAGGTCAGCAAACCTCTGGCGCCAGCTCGATTTCGCAACAAGCCGCACTTGCTGCTCTGGAGGGTCCCAAGGACTTTATCCGTGAAAGCCGCGCTGCTTTCCAGGGTCGTCGCGACTTGATGGTGGCGCTGCTGAATAACACGCAAGGTCTTGAATGTGTCAGTCCGGCAGGAGCTTTTTACGCGTTCGCTTCCTGCGCCGGGTTGATCGGCCTTACCTCACCGGGTGGCCGGGTACTGCACACCGACGAAGATGTTGCACATGCGCTACTCGATGAGGCAGATGTGGCCGTGGTGCATGGCAGCGCGTTTGGACTTGGTCCTTACATTCGTATTGCCTATGCGCTGGATGATGCTTCATTGCGCCGAGCCTGCGAGGCCATCCGTACATTCTGCACCTCCCTGCGTTAATCATTGTCCCGTCCTATAAAGCGTGGCTATCGCATTTGCCCGACACGCCACGCGCCCCTAACCAGCTATAAAAATCGGGCATATCTCAAAGACAAAAACGGTAGTCGCAGTTCGGTTCCAGCCATCCCAGAATGAGTGAAAACACAAAAGCAGCACTGCTTGGGAGATGGGTATGTCAACAGAAGCTGAACAAACCGTGGGACAGGATTGGCAGGAGGACGTGTTCCGCGTGCTCAAGGCCCACAACGTCAAACACGTGGTCTTTGTACCGGATGCCGGCCACTCGGCAGCGATACGCATGTCGTATGCGGACCCGGACATCAAAGCCGTCGTCCTCACCACCGAAGAAGAAGGCATCGGCTACCTGGCAGGGGCGTGGCTTGGCGGGGAACGCGGCGCTCTGCTTATGCAGTCCAGCGGAGTCGGGAACTGCATCAACACCCTCGCTCTTCAAGTCTGCGCCGGCTTCCCGCTGCTGATGGTCGTCACCATGCGAGGCGACTGGGCCGAATTCAACGCGTGGCAGAACCCTATGGGTCAGGCAACCGAAGCCTCTCTGAACCTGATGAAGGTCATGACCTGGCGCGCGGACGTCCCGGAAGACGTCGCTCCGCTGCTGCACGGTGCCGCGACGATGGCATTCAACGGAGATTCCTCCACCGCCCTGCTGCTCGGTCAACGCCTGATTGGAGAAAAGAAATGGGTCAAGTAAGCGCAAACCACACTCTGTGCCGCCGCGAAGTGGTTAAAGCCCTCCTGGCCGACCGCAAAGACGTGTTGGTCGTGACCGGTCTGGGCTCGGCGTCCTACGACGTCATGGCCGCAGGCGACAACGACCTGAACTATTACCTGTGGGCCGCCATGGGCAGTGCCATCACGGTTGGCCTTGGCCTGGCCAATGCGCAACCTGACAAATCAGTGGTCGTCGTCACCGGGGATGGTGAATTGCTGATGGGCTTCGGCGCCCTGGCTACGGTTGCCCTGCAAAAGCCTGCCAACCTGACCATTGCGGTACTGGATAACGGCCACTTCGGCGAGACCGGCATGCAGGTCAGCCATGCGGGATTTGGTATTTCCCTGGACCAGGTCGCGAAAACTTGCGGCTTCAGTTGGACCGATGAAATCCGTGACATGGAAGGCGTACACAACCTGCGCGAGCGTTTCACAACGCGCGATGGTGTCAAGCTCGCAACGATCAAGATCAAAGCGGAAAACCCGCCACGCGTGCTGCCACCGCGAGACGGTCACTACATCAAGAATCGCTTTCGTGCTGCACTGGGTTTCAATCCGATCTGACCAATCTTTGCCCGTACCCGGTCACGCAGGGCGGCTGCCGTGCGTGACGCGTTGAGGAGAACAATAATGACTGACCGCAACTCTGACGAACTCAATGCCATCCGCGAGGGCGTACGTGCTCTATGCGCTGAATTCGATGCGGCTTACTGGCGTAAAGTCGACGAAGAAAAAGGCTTCCCGGAAACCTTCGTCAAGGCTCTGACCGATGCAGGTTGGCTGGCAGCGATGATTCCCGTCGAGTATGGCGGCTCCGGCCTGGGATTGGCCGAGGCCTCGGTCATCCTCGAAGAGGTGAATCGCTGCGGCGGCAATTCCGGCACCGTTCACGGGCAGATGTACAACATGTTCACCCTGCTGCGTAACGGTAGCGAGGCGCAGAAGAGCTATTACCTGCCGAAACTGGCCAGCGGCGAATTGCGCCTGCAATCGATGGCCGTGACCGAGCCGACTACCGGTACCGACACCACAAAGATCAAGACCACAGCGATCAAACGCGGTGACAAGTACGTCATTAACGGGCAGAAGGTCTGGATCTCCCGCGTCCAGCATTCCGATCTTATGATCCTGTTAGCGCGTACTACTCCTTTGGCCGACGTGAAGAAAAAGTCCGAAGGGATGTCGATCTTCCTCGTCGACCTACGTGAGGCCATTGGTAACGGCCTGACCGTGCAACCGATTGCCAACATGGTCAACCACGAAACCAACGAACTGTTCTTCGACAACCTGGAAATTCCTGCCGATAGCCTCATCGGCGAGGAAGGCAAAGGATTCAGGTACATCCTGGATGGCCTGAATGCTGAACGCACACTGATCGCCGCCGAATGCATTGGCGACGGTCGTTGGTTTATCGAAAAGGCCAGCGCCTACGCCCGTGATCGCGTCGTGTTCGGACGCCCTATCGGGCAGAACCAAGGCGTTCAGTTCCCCATCGCTGAAGCACACATTGAAATCGAAGCGGCTGATTTGATGCGTTGGCGTGCTTGCGAGGAATACGACAGCGGCATCAATGCCGGGGCCAGCGCCAACATGGCCAAGTACCTGGCGGCGAAAGCCTCCTGGGAAGCCGCCAATGCGTGCTTGCAGACCCACGGCGGTTTTGGTTTTGCCTGCGAGTACGACGTCGAGCGCAAGTTCCGCGAAACCCGTCTTTATCAAGTTGCGCCGATCTCTACCAACCTGATTCTTTCGTACGTCGCCGAGCATTTGCTTGAACTGCCGCGCTCCTTCTAAAGGAACAGCGTAAAGCCCAGTGCGCCAGCTAAAGCAGGCGCGACTGGGGAGCCATGACAAGAGAGATAATAATCATGAGCCAACCCAAAGGCATCCGTCCGCTCGATGGCATTACCGTCATCAGCCTTGAGCATGCGATTGCAGCGCCCTTCTGCACCCGACAACTGGCCGATCTCGGCGCACGTGTAATCAAAGTCGAACGCCCAGGCACGGGTGACTTCGCCAGAGGCTACGACCAACGCGTCAACGGCCTCGCCTCGCACTTCGTCTGGACCAATCGCTCGAAAGAAAGCCTGACCCTCGATCTCAAACAAGATTCAGCCACCGAGGTGCTAGACAGTTTGCTGGCCACTGCTGATGTCCTGGTGCAGAACCTGGCGCCGGGTGCGGCAGCACGAATGGGACTTTCATTTGAGGCTTTGCATCAGCGATTTCCACGCCTGATTGTCTGTGATATTTCAGGCTACGGCGCAGGCGGCCCCTATGAAAAGAAAAAAGCCTATGACCTGTTGATCCAGAGCGAAGGCGGATTCCTGTCGGTCACCGGCGGACCGGCTGAGGAAGACATGGCCAAGGCTGGTTGCTCGATTGCTGACATCGCGGCCGGCATGTACGCCTACACCGGAATTCTGTCTGCCTTGCTGTTGCGTGGACGCACTGGTGAAGGTAGCCACCTCGATGTGTCCATGCTGGAAAGCCTGGTCGAGTGGATGAACTACCCGATGTATTACGCCTACGACGGTGCTGCACCGCCCCCGCGCGCCGGCGCCGCGCACGCCACAATCTACCCGTATGGCCCCTTCCCCATCGGTGATGGCACCACAGTCATGCTGGGGTTGCAGAACGAACGAGAGTGGCAGCTGTTCTGCGACAAAGTCCTGATTGCACCTGAACTGGCGAAAGACGAACGCTTCTGCGCCAACTTCAAGCGCGTCGAGAACCGTCAGACGCTGCGGGAAATCATTGTTGAATCGTTCTCCAGACTCAATTTTGATGCGGTACTGGATCGGTTGGAGCATGCGCAAATTGCCAACGCCCGGGTCAACGATATGCAAGGCGTCTGGGACCATCCGCAACTTCAGGCCCGTGATCGCTGGCGGCAAGTCGAAACCAGCGCCGGTATCGTCCCGAGCTTGATACCTCCGGGCAGCAACAGCGCGTTCGAGCCTCGCATGGATGCCGTTCCGGGTCTCGGCCAGCACACCGAGCAGGTGCTCAGGGAACTGGGGCTGGGTCCGGACCGTATTGAACAAATGCGTGCAGCCGGGGCGATTTAGCCTTTGTCTGAAAACAAAAGGCCTGCTTGCAACGATCAAAGTTTTTGAGAGAACACCGTCCAATGAAGACCCTGGTAGCTGTGAAGCGAGTAGTCGACTACAACGTGAAAGTTCGCGTCAAGGCGGACAATTCCGGCGTCGATCTTGCCAACGTCAAGATGTCGATGAACCCATTCTGCGAGATCGCCGTGGAAGAAGCCGTACGCCTGAAAGAGAAGGGTGTTGCGACTGAAATCGTCGTCGTCTCCGTCGGCCCGTCCACCGCTCAGGAGCAACTGCGCACCGCGCTGGCTCTGGGTGCCGACCGTGCCATCCTCGTCGAATCCGCCGAAGATCTGACTTCCCTGGCTGTTGCCAAACTGTTGAAAGCGGTTGTCGACAAGGAACAGCCTCAGCTGGTGATCCTTGGCAAGCAAGCGATCGACAGCGACAACAACCAGACTGGCCAGATGCTCGCTGCATTGAGCGGCTACGGTCAGGGCACGTTCGCTTCGAAAGTCGAAATCAGCGGCGACACAGTTGCCGTGACTCGCGAAATCGACGGCGGCGCGCAGACTGTTTCCCTGAAACTGCCAGCGATCGTCACCACCGACCTGCGTTTGAACGAGCCGCGCTACGCGTCCCTGCCAAACATCATGAAAGCCAAGAAGAAGCCTCTCGAGACGCTGACTCCGGACGCTTTGGGCGTTTCCACCGCCTCCACCAACAAGACCCTGAAAGTCGAAGCGCCTGCTGCACGCAGCGCGGGTATCAAGGTCAAGTCGGTGGCTGAACTGGTGGAAAAACTCAAGAATGAAGCGAAGGTGATCTGAATGACGATCCTGGTTATTGCTGACTATTCAACCGACCAGCAGGACAACAAAGTGCTGGCCCCGGCCACGCTGAACACCGTTGCTGCCGCTGCCAAAATCGGCG
>NZ_RCOE01000016.1:0-5555 GCF_004321495.1 Pseudomonas sp. Sample_10 | reverse complement strand
TGATTTCGTAATGACGCATGAATGCTCCTTACGGGTTGTAGCCTGCCGCTCAAAAGCGGTCAGACAAGGAGTGAATGACACTTATGGACTTGAGGACGCTAGACACGTGGGTGCCTGCCATCACAGCAAGGGGCGCAATTGTAGAGAAGGGGCGAAGGAGGCGCAAGGTAATTGGTGATTATTTGAACAGCTCACCTGTTTTCGCTTTGCCACAAACGACTGTAGGAGCAAAGCTTGCTCGCGATAGCGGTGTAACGTTCAACATTGATGCTGAATGCTACACCCCCTATCGCGAGCAAGCTTTGCTCCTACACACAGTAGCGGATCAGGACTTCTTGGCGGCAGCCTTGGCCTTGACACCACGCTGGCGCTGCGCTTCGAACAGGCAGACGCCGGTTGCCACCGAAACGTTAAGGCTGCTGACACTGCCGGCCATCGGCAGATTCACCAGATAGTCGCAATGCTCGCGAGTCAGGCGACGCATGCCTTTGCCTTCAGCGCCCATGATCAGAATGGTCGGGCCGGTCAGGTCCTGGTCATAAATACTGACCTCGGCCTCCCCCGCCGTACCGACAACCCACAAGCCGCGCTGCTGAAGTTTTTCCAGAGTGCGCGCCAGGTTGGTCACGGCCACCAGCGGAATCACTTCTGCAGCACCACAAGCGACTTTTCGTACCACCGGCGTCAGGGTCGCCGACTTGTCCTTCGGCACGATCACCGCCAGCGCGCCTGCCGCATCGGCAGAACGCAGGCAGGCGCCCAGGTTGTGCGGATCGGTCACTCCGTCGAGCACCAGCAACAGCGGTGCGCCTTCGGTGCGATCGAGCAACTCGTCGAGCATCGCCTCGCCCCAGACCTGGCTTGGACTTACCTCCGCAACGACGCCCTGGTGCACGCCTTCAACCCAGGCATCCATTTCACGGCGTTCGGCCTGCCCCACCTGGACACGGTTTTCGTTGGCCAGCTCGATCAACGTCTGTACCCGCGGATCACCGCGACCTTCAGCCAACCAGATCTGCTTGACGCGTTTAGGGTGGTGACGCAGCAACGCTTCTACCGCATGCACGCCGTAGATTTTTTCCAACTGACTCATGGCTTGGCCTTAGGTTTACGCGCCCCGCCGCTTTTGGCTGGAGCCGAACCCGCTTTTGGCGGGCCTTTACGATGTTTGCTCGGTTTGGCTGGCTTGCCGCCGACGGCTTTTTCAGGCGTCGACCGTCCGGTCTTTCCCCCAGACGGCGCTTTACCGCCGCTTTTCGCACCGGCCAGCAACGCCTGTTTCATTTCACGACTCTTGCGCACTTCGGCGTTTTTCGCCGCGGCATCGCTCGGACGGTAGGCTTCGACAGCCTTTTCCTTGGCAGGACGGCGGCCGGTTTTGGCCGGTGCCGGTTCTGCTGCGGTTTTACTCGCCGGCTCTGCGGTTTCGGCGCCACGCTTCTTGCGACCGATTGGTGCGCTGATGGTTTTCTCGGCCATCTCGAAGTCGATCTTGCGCTCATCGAGGTCAACGCGCATGACGCGCACCTCAACAGTGTCGCCCAGACGGAAGCTGCGACCGGTACGCTCACCCGCCAGGCGGTGATGCACTGGATCGAAGTGGTAGTAGTCACCCGGCAGCGCGGTGACGTGCACCAGGCCTTCGACGTAGATATCGGTCAGTTCGACGAACAGACCAAAACCGGTCACCGCGGTGATCACGCCCGGGAACGACTCGCCCACGCGATCTTTCATGAACTCGCACTTGAGCCAGTTCACCACATCGCGGGTCGCTTCGTCGGCACGACGCTCGCTCATCGAGCACTGCTCGCCGAGTTGCTCCAGGGCCGCTTCGTCGTACGGATAGATGCGCGCCTTCGGAATAGTCATCGCACCGGCACGGCGAACGTGCGGGGTGTCCTGTTTCGAATGGATCACGCTGCGAATCGCCCGGTGCGTGAGCAGGTCCGGATAGCGGCGAATCGGCGAGGTGAAGTGGGTGTAAGCCTCGTAATTCAGGCCGAAGTGGCCCTGGTTATCGGCGCTGTACACCGCCTGGCTCAAAGAACGCAGCATGACGGTCTGGATCAGGTGGAAATCCGGACGATCCTTGATACCGGCCAGCAAGGCCTGGTAATCCTTCGGCGACGGGCCATCCTTGCCTTTGTGCAGGGACAGACCAAGTTCGCCAAGGAACGCGCGCAGTTTTTCCAGACGCTCCGGCGGCGGGCCATCGTGAACACGGTACAGCGCCGGGATTTCGTGCTTTTTCAGGAATTCGGCGGTAGCCACGTTGGCCGCCAGCATGCATTCCTCGATCAGCTTGTGCGCGTCATTGCGAACGGTCGGACGGATTTCGGCGATCTTGCGCTCGGAGCCGAAGATGATCCGGGTTTCCTGGGTTTCGAAATCGATCGCACCCCGTACGTGACGGGCCGCCAGCAATACCTTGTACAGCGAGTACAGCTGCTTGAGGTGCGGCACCACGTCGGTGTATTCGCCGCGAAGCTTGCGCGCTTCGGTCGCCTTCGGCGTTTCCAGCATCGCGCTCACTTTGTTGTAAGTCAGGCGAGCGTGGGAGTGAATCACCGCTTCGTAGAAGCAGTAGTCGGTCATCTCGCCGGATTTGGAGATGGTCATCTCGCAAACCATGGCCAGGCGATCGACCTGAGGATTGAGCGAGCACAAGCCGTTGGACAACTGCTCGGGCAGCATCGGAATCACGCGCTCGGGGAAGTACACCGAGTTGCCGCGAACCTGGGCTTCGGCATCCAGCGCCGAACCGAGTTTCACGTAGCTGGATACGTCGGCAATCGCCACGTACAACTTCCAGCCGCCAGAGAACAGGCGCAGCTTGCCCGGACGGGCTTCGCAATAGACCGCGTCGTCAAAGTCGCGGGCATCTTCGCCGTCGATGGTGACAAACGGCAGATGGCGCAGGTCGATGCGCTTCTCTTTGTCCTTCTCTTCGACTTCCGGCTTGAGCTTGCCGGCTTCTTTAAGCACAGCATCAGGCCAAACGTGAGGAATGTCGTAGGTACGCAGGGCGACATCGATTTCCATGCCCGGCGCCATGTAGTTGCCCACGACTTCGACCACGTCGCCTTGCGGCTGGAAGCGTGGCGTCGGCCAGTGAGTGATCTTCACTTCGACGAACTGACCGATTTGCGCGTTGGCGTTACGCCCCGGCGTTACCAGCACTTCCTGCTGGATCTTCGGGTTGTCGGCAACCACGAAACCGATGCCGCCCTCTTCGAAGTAGCGACCAACGATGGTTTCGTGAGCGCGGGACACCACTTCGACGATCATGCCTTCGCGGCGGCCGCGACGGTCGAGGCCGGAAACACGAGCCAAGGCCCGGTCACCGTCGAACACCAGGCGCATTTGCGCCGGACTCATGAACAGGTCGTCACTGCCGTCGTCCGGCACCAGGAAACCGAAACCATCACGGTGCCCGCTGATGCGACCGAGGATCAGGTCGAGCTTGTCCACCGGTGCATACGTGCCACGACGGGTGTAAATGAGTTGAGCATCGCGCTCCATGGCGCGCAGACGGCGGCGCAGGGCTTCGATCTGGTCTTCTGTGGTCAGACCAAACTCTTCGACCAGTTGCTCGCGGTTAGCAGGCGAACCCCGATCAGCAAGATGCTGAAGGATCAGTTCGCGGCTAGGAATGGGGTTTTCATATTTTTCCGCTTCACGAGCGGCCTCGGGATCGAGGGACTGCCAATCGGCCATTAGAGAGTTTTCACCTTGTCTATATGCGGGTTAGTTTGGCATAGGCGTAATGAAACGGGAAATTTCAGGCTAAGACGACCCATCTAAAGCCCTGTATCGACACCGTAAAGCTGATTTGAAGACCGCTGGTGAAATTTTCCAGGTTTTTTTGATTGCGGGGGTTTACAGTTAAAAAGACGCTCCGTATAGTGCGCGCCATCGACGACGGCAACGTTGTCGATACTGCCCAGATGGTGAAATTGGTAGACACGCCAGCTTCAGGTGCTGGTGACCGCAAGGTCGTGGAAGTTCGAGTCTTCTTCTGGGCACCAATTTCGAGCTTGAGATTAGATCAATTTCAAGGCTCACACAAAACCCGCGAAAGCGGGTTTTTTGCATTTCGGGTTTCTGATTTATTAAATTTAAATCAGGGGTTTACAGATCAAAATGCTCTCCGTATAGTGCGCCACATCAACAGCGGCATCGCTGAAGATGATTGCCCAGATGGTGAAATTGGTAGACACGCCAGCTTCAGGTGCTGGTGACCTTACGGTCGTGGAAGTTCGAGTCTTCTTCTGGGCACCAATTCAAATTCAAGGTCTCGACCTTGAATTTCACAGAAACCCGCGAAAGCGGGTTTTTGCGTTTCTGGCTTTCGAAAACCCCAAGCCAATACTTCCCTGTGGCGAGGGAGCTTGCTCCCGCTGGAGTGCGAAGCGCTCCTCATCATTCCAACAGTTACACCGCACTCTCAGGGTTTACGACTGCTTCGCAGCCGAGCGGGAGCAAGCTCCCTCGCCACAAAACTCGCCCCCGCCCTTCTAGCAAACACTCCTCAGACCCGAAAGACGCACATGAGAAACAATATCGTTTATCATTGTTGCAAGTTATTGCAATGCGACAGTGAGGAACCCTGCGAATGATGTTTCGAAATACCCTGCGCCGCGGCCTGAGCATTACCCTCCTCGGCCTGGCTCTCGCCTCCCCCCTCACCCAAGCCGCCGAACCAGTTTCCCTGACGCTCTACAACGGCCAACACAAAGAGGTCGGCGACGCCGTTGCCAAAGCATTCGAGGCCAAGACCGGGATTCACGTCAATGTACGCAAAGGCAGCAGCAACCAGCTCGCCAGCCAGATCGTCGAAGAAGGCGACCGCTCTCCCGCAGACGTGATCTACACCGAAGAATCGCCGCCACTGAACAAACTCGGCGAGCAAGGCCTGCTGGCCAAGGCTGACGATGCCACTTTGGCGGTTTTGCCCAAGGAATACGTGGCCGGCAATGGCACCTGGATCGGCGTCACTGCCCGGGTTCGCGTCGTTGCGTTCAACCCCAAGTTGATCGATGAAAAAGACCTGCCGACATCGGTGATGGAATTCTCCGATCCGAAATGGCAAGGCAAGGTCGGCTTCGTTCCCACCAGCGGTGCCTTCCAGGAGCAAGCGGTAGCGATCATCAAGGTGCACGGCATGGACGCAGCCGAAGAGTGGCTGACCGGTCTGCGCGCCTTCGGCAAGACCTACAGCAATAATATGGTCGCACTCAAAGCGGTGGAGAACGGCGAAGTGGCCACCGTGCTGGTGAACAACTATTACTGGTTCGCCTTGCAACGAGAAAAAGGCCAGCTCGATTCGAAACTGCATTACTTCACCGGCGGCGACGTCGGCGGACTGATCACCGTATCCAGCGCGGCCGTCATCAAATCCAGCAAACATCCAAAAGAAGCCCAACAATTGCTCGCCTACATGGCCAGCGAAGAAGGCCAGCGCGTGATCACTCAGACCACTGCCGAGTACCCGCTGCATAAAGGCATGGAATCGGATCGCGGCCTCAAGCCGTTCAGCGAACTGCAAGCGCCGA
>NZ_RCOE01000272.1:0-54330 GCF_004321495.1 Pseudomonas sp. Sample_10 | reverse complement strand
CCGCGTACTCAGGCGTCGCCTGGTTCATGAAGGTCTGGTAGATCTCGGAGCTGGCGATCACCGCGCCCATCGGGATAGCACCGTTGGTGACTTGCTTGGCGATGCACATCAAGTCCGGGGTGACGCCGAAAGTGGTGGCGCCGAACATGGTGCCGGTACGCCCGAAACCGGTGATCACTTCGTCGAAGACCAGCAGGATGTTGTGCTGATCGCAGATTTCGCGCAGGCGCTTGAGATACCCCTGAGGCGGAACCAGGACACCGGCGGAGCCCGCCATTGGTTCGACGAATACGGCGGCGATGTTCGAAGCGTCGTGCAGTTCGATCAGCTTCAACAGTTCGTCAGCCAGTGCGATACCGCCCTGCTCCGGCATGCCACGGGAGTAAGCGTTGCTGGCCAACAGTGTGTGCGGCAGGTGATCGACGTCCATCATCGCCTGACCGAACAACTTACGGTTACCGTTCACACCGCCGAGACTGGTGCCGGCAATGTTCACACCGTGGTAGCCGCGGGCACGACCGATCATCTTGGTTTTGGTCGATTGGCCTTTCAGGCGCCAGTAAGCGCGGACCATCTTCACGGCCGTGTCAGCACACTCCGAACCCGAGTCTGTGAAGAACACGTGGTTCAGGTTGCCCGGGGTCAGGTCGGTGATTTTCTCTGCCAATTGGAAGGACAGCGGATGGCCGTACTGGAAGCCTGGCGAGTAATCCAGGGTGCCCAGTTGCTTGGCCACCGCCTCTTGGATTTCCTTGCGGGTGTGCCCGGCGCCGCACGTCCACAGACCGGACAGCGAGTCATAAACCTTGCGGCCCTTGTCGTCGAACAGCCAGCTGCCTTCTGCACCGACAATCAGGCGCGGGTCGCGCTGGAAGTTGCGGTTGGCCGTGTACGGCATCCAGTGAGCATCCAGTTTGAGCTGGCTGGCCAGGGATGTCGGAGCGTTTTCAGGCAAGTTCATGAGCGAAACCTCGCAAGGCGATAAGCGACATAGGGATATAAAAACCGTTCTTGCAGCTAAATTGCCACGGGGATAAAGTCGGTGAAATCCAACTTTTCTAACCTTTAGTCAGGTCATCACTAAACTATGTCCAGCCGCCGTCCCGATCCACTGGCGCAAGTCAGCGACTTTGATATTCGCTTGTTGCGGATCTTTCGCAGCGTCGTCGAATGCGGCGGCTTCTCTGCGGCGGAAACAGTGCTCGGCATCGGTCGCTCGGCCATCAGCCAGCAGATGAGCGACCTGGAGCAGCGCTTGGGTTTGCGTCTTTGCCAACGCGGGCGTGCCGGTTTTTCCCTGACCGAAGAAGGCCGGGAGGTTTATCAATCAGCGCTGCAGTTGCTGAGCGCACTGGAAAGTTTCCGCACCGAGGTCAATGGTCTGCATCAGCATTTACGCGGCGAGTTGACCATTGGTCTGACTGACAACCTGGTCACCCTGCCCCACATGCGCATCACCCACGCCCTCGCGCAATTAAAGGAACGTGGCCCGGACGTTCAAATCCAGATTCGCATGATCGCGCCCAATGAAGTGGAGCAAGGTGTGCTCGACGGTCGCCTGCATGTCGGCGTGGTGCCGCAGGCCAGTGCCCTGTCGGGGCTGGAATATCAACCGCTGTATAGCGAGCGCTCGCTGCTGTATTGCGCGGTCGGCCACCCGCTGTTTTATGTCGACGACAAGCAACTGGACGATGTGCGCCTCAACAGTCAGGACGCCATCGCCCCGACTTTCCGCCTGCCGGCGGAGATCCAGGCCCATTACCAGGCACTCAATTGCACCGCCAGCGCGTCGGACCGCGAAGGTATGGCGTTCCTGATTCTGACCGGCCGTTATATCGGCTACCTGCCCGACCATTACGCGAGTCTCTGGGTGCAACAGGGTCGATTGCGCGCGCTGAAATCAAAAACGCGCTTCTACGATTTGAGTCTCGCCTCGGTCACGCGCAAGGGGCGTCGCCCACATTTGGTGCTGGAGAGTTTTCTGGAGAGTCTGGCGGCGACGCGTTAATGATCGTTGCGCCGCATAAGGACTTGTCTGGAGCCTGTGGGTGCGCTATCAACGCAATGCCCGCACCCACCCACCTGATCGGAAGTGCCCATGACCTTTGAAGTCCCAGCCCACGGCGGAAAACCCGCCAGCCGCATTCGTCAGAAAAACGAAGAGACCATCATCAAAGCCGCCGAAGACGAGTTCGCCCGTCACGGGTTCAAAGGCACCAGCATGAACACCATCGCGCAGAATGCCGGGCTGCCCAAGGCCAACCTGCATTACTACTTCACCAACAAGCTCGGTTTGTATGTGGCGGTGCTGAGCAACATCATCGAGTTGTGGGACAGCACCTTCAATACCCTGACCGCCGACGATGATCCGGCCGAAGCGCTGACGCGTTACATCCGCGCCAAGATGGAGTTTTCCCGGCGCCAGCCGCAAGCCTCGCGAATCTTCGCCATGGAAGTCATCAGCGGCGGCGAATGCCTGACCGAGTATTTCAACCAGGACTATCGCACCTGGTTCCAGGGTCGTGCCGCCGTGTTTCAAGCTTGGATCGACGCTGGCAAAATGGATCCGGTCGACCCGGTGCATCTGATATTCCTGTTGTGGGGCAGCACTCAGCATTACGCTGACTTCGCCACGCAGATCTGCCGAGTCAGCGGTCGTACCAAATTGACCAGGCAGGACATGGAAGACGCCGGCAACAACCTGATTCGCATCATTCTCAAAGGCTGCGGCCTGACGCCAACTCTCTAAGACGACTATGCCTTTTACCCTCAGCGACTTTTGCGAATACCGCGAAGAGATTCGCAAAAGCCGCTTCATCACCTACGCCGCGCCGATCAGCAGCCCTGCCGAGGCCCAGGCGTTCATCGAACAGCACAGCGACCTGAATGCCACGCACAATTGCTGGGCATGGAAGCTCGGCGATCAATACCGCAGCACCGATGATGGAGAACCCGGCGGCACTGCGGGACGACCCATCCTGGCGGCGATCGAAGCGCAGGATTGCGATCAGGTCGCGGTGCTGGTGATTCGTTGGTACGGCGGCATTCAACTGGGCACCGGCGGATTGGCCCGGGCTTATGGCGGTGGCGCCAACAAATGTCTGCAAGCGGCGCCGAAGGTAGAACTGATCAGCCGCGTGCCGCTGCGGTGCGCCTGTGCATTTGGCGAACTCGTGCTGGTGAAGTTGCGCGTCGTGGAAAACGGCGGGCTGGTGGTGCAAGAGGACTTCACGGCCAATGGCGTAGAACTGCAATTGGCTGTAGGGGCCGAGCAGATCGCCACCTTGCAAACTCAACTCGCCGATTTGAGCCGTGGGCGCATTCTCTTGCAGCGCTGACTGAGTCAAAAGATCGCAGTTTTCCCCTGCGATCTTTTGGGGCACAGGGTTTTATCCCCTATTCCATATTTGCCCACATCTACTGTGCACCCGACTGTGGATAACCTGAGCACATACTGCTGTAACCCTTCTGTCATGCGGCTTTGCGGACTTTGCTCATTTTTCATCCAATTCACTGTCAAAACGTTAAAACCAAAGTAAAAACAATTAGTTAGATCGGTTTATCACCTTTAGAAGAAAGCCACACAGCGCTTATGCCCAAGTTTCAAGCTTGCGCACAAATACTGTGGAGCAATCTGTGGATAACCCGTTCATGGCTGACGCGGCCCCATATCCGGCATGGCTTGCAGCGCACTGCTCATTTTTTGACCAAAAACGCACGCGCAAAACCGGAGCCAGATCAACGGCTTTGCCCTCAGATGGTGCCGCGGTTTACATCCCGCCCAGCGAAGTGCCGGACTCAACGCTCCGGTTCAAACGGCTCGGATGATTTCCTGACCTACTGGCCAGAAAATTGCTTTATCCACAGGCATAACTTCAATCGAACCGAGCCTGTCATGACCCACGCCGCGCCCATTGTCGATGCAACCCTTCGCCTGCAATTGCGCAGAATCAGCAAGCGCTACCCCGGCTGCCTGGCCAACGACGCTATCGACCTGAGCATTGCACCCGGTGAAATACACGCCCTGCTGGGGGAGAACGGCGCGGGTAAAAGTACCCTGATGAAGATCATCTACGGCGTCACCCATGCCGATTCAGGCGAGGTGATATGGCAAGGGCAGCGGGTGAGCATGCGCAATCCCGCCCAGGCGCGTGGCCTGGGAATCGGCATGGTGTTCCAGCATTTCTCGCTGTTCGAAACGCTTAGCGTGGCGCAAAACATCGCCCTGGCCATGGGTGCGGCGGCTGGAACGCCAAGACAGCTGGAACCGAAGATTCGTGAAGTGTCGCAGCGCTATGGCATGGCCCTGGAGCCGGAGCGACTTGTCCACAGCCTGTCGATCGGCGAACGGCAACGGGTGGAGATCGTTCGTTGCCTGATGCAGGACATCCGCCTGCTGATTCTTGATGAGCCGACGTCGGTGCTGACCCCGCAAGAGGCCGATGAGCTGTTCGTCACCTTGCGCAGGCTCGCTGCAGAGGGCTGCAGCATTTTGTTCATCAGCCACAAACTCGCTGAAGTCCGCGCGTTGTGCCATAGCGCGACTGTGCTGCGGGCTGGTCGGGTAGCCGGGCACTGTGTGCCGGCCGAGTGTTCGGATCAGCAACTGGCGCAATTGATGGTCGGCGAAGCGGCGGCGTTGATCACTGACTATGCAAAAGCGACGGGAAGGGATGTCTGGCTGAATGTGCAGGGTTTGTCCTGGCACAACCCGGATCCATTCGGCTGTTCGCTCAACGGCATCAACCTTGAAGTGCGCAGCGGTGAAATCGTCGGCATCGCCGGGGTTGCCGGCAATGGTCAGGATGAATTGCTGGCGTTGCTCAGCGGTGAACAACGATTGGCTCGCGCCGATGGCGCCAGGATCAGTTTCGGCCACGAACCGGTCGCGCATTTGCGCCCCGACGCACGCCGCCAGCGCGGGCTGGCATTTGTCCCTGCCGAGCGGCTGGGGCATGGCGCCGTACCGGAATTGAATCTGGCGGACAACGCACTGCTCACTGCTTTCCAGCAAGGACTGGTGAGCCACGGCCTGATCCAGCGCGGCAAAGTCCAGGCGTTGGCCAACACCATCATCGAACGTTTCGGGGTCAAGACTCCGGGCGCGCAAGCACCGGCCCGCAGCCTGTCCGGTGGCAACTTGCAGAAATTCATTCTCGGCCGGGAAATCCTCCAGCAGCCCAGGCTATTGGTCGCCGCGCACCCGACCTGGGGCGTTGACGTCGGGGCCGCCGCGACGATCCATCGCGCGCTGATTGCCTTGCGCGATGCAGGTGCGGCGATCCTGGTGATATCTGAAGATCTCGACGAACTGTTCCAGATCAGCGACCGCCTTGGCGCCTTGTGCAGCGGACGAATGTCGCCACTCAAAGCCACCGTCGATACCCGCCTGACCGATGTCGGTGGCTGGATGGCCGGCCAGTTCGATACCCCTCAATCCTCGGTGTCCGCCACACTTTAACGGAGAGTCACATGCTGCTTTCTCTTGAACCCCGGGGCCAGCAATCACAGGTGATGTTGTGGTGTTCGCCATTGCTGGCGGCGGTCCTCACGCTGGGCTGTGGCTCATTGCTGTTCCTGGCATTGGGACATGCCCCCTGGCTGACCTTGCATACCCTGCTGATCGCGCCGGTCAGTGACTTGTATGGCGTCTGTGAGTTGCTGGTCAAGGCCTTGCCCATTCTGCTGTGCGCACTGGGCCTGGCGGTCGCGTACCGGGCGCGAATCTGGAACATCGGTGCCGAAGGTCAACTGTTGCTTGGCGCATTGGCTGGCAGTGCGCTGGCGGTAAACATCATTGATATGCAAAGCCGCTGGGCACTGGTTCTGATCCTGCTGGCCGGAGTTCTGGCCGGCGCGGCATGGGCCGGCCTGACCGCGTGGTTGCGAACCCGCTTCAACGCCAATGAAATCCTCACCAGCATCATGCTCAACTACATTGCCCTGAACCTGTTGTTGTATTGCGTCCACGGTCCGCTGAAAGACCCCGAAGGCTTCAACTTTCCGCAATCGGCGATGTTCGGTGACGCCAGCCGGTTGCCGCTGCTGACGGAGGATGGCCGGTTGCACGCCGGGGTGTATTTCGCCCTGCTCGCCTTGGTAACGGTGTGGGTGTTGTTGCAGAAAAGTTTTGTCGGTTTCCAGATAAAAGTGCTCGGGCTGGACAAGCGCGCGGCCGGGTTCGTCGGCTTTCGCGAGAAACGCCTGATCTGGCTGGCGCTGTTGATCAGCGGTGGCCTGGCGGGACTGGCGGGGGTTTGCGAAGTCACTGGTCCCATTGGCCAGTTGGTACCGCAGGTGTCTCCGGGGTACGGCTACGCGGCGATCACCGTGGCGTTTCTTGGGCGGCTCAACCCCGTCGGAATTCTGCTTTCCAGCCTGTTGATGGCGCTGCTGTACATCGGTGGCGAGGGCGCGCAAATGAGCATGAATTTGCCACAGGCCATCACTCAGCTGTTCCAGGGAATGATGCTGTTTTTCCTGCTGGCCTGTGATGTGCTGATTCTTTATCGACCGCGATTGAACCTGCGCTGGGCACGCCGCGCACCCGCCACCGCCGTACACGCAGGAGCGCTTTGATGGATATCGATCTGCTGAGCAATATTTTCTACGCCATGGTGCGCTGCGGTACGCCGTTGTTGCTGGTGGCGCTGGGCGAACTGGTTTGCGAAAAAAGCGGCGTACTCAACCTGGGCCAGGAAGGCATGATGCTGTTCGGTGCGGTGATCGGGTTCATCGTCGCCTTCAACAGCGGCAACCTGTGGCTGGGTGTGTTGCTGGCGATGCTGGCCGGGATGTTGTTAGCGTCCCTGTTTGCACTGGTGGCACTGATGTTCAACGCCAATCAAGTCGCGACCGGATTGGCCCTGACGATTTTCGGCGTGGGGCTTTCAACCTTTGTCGGCGCGGCGTGGGTGGGCAAACCGTTGACAGGATTCGAGCCGCTGGCGATCCCGTACTTGAGCGACATTCCGCTGATCGGGCGGATGCTGTTTGCCCAGGATCTGCTGGTGTATCTGTCATTCGCGTTATTCGCGCTGGTGGCCTGGGTGGTACTGAAAAGCCGCACCGGGCTGATCATTCAGGCCGTCGGGGAAAACCCCGATGCAGCGAGCGCCATGGGGTTGCCGGTGTTGCGCGTACGCACGCTGGCGGTGTTGTTCGGGGGTGCCATGGCCGGGTTGGCCGGGGCTTATTTATCCCTCGCCTATACCCCAATGTGGGCGGAGAACATGAGCGCCGGACGCGGCTGGATAGCGCTGGCGCTGGTGGTGTTTGCCAGTTGGCGGGTGTGGCGCCTGCTGCTCGGTGCGTATCTGTTCGGCCTCGCCAGCATCCTGCACCTGGTGGCACAGGGCTTGGGGCTGGCGATTGCGTCGAGTCTGTTGGCGATGCTGCCGTATGTCGCGACTATTGTGGTGCTGGTGTTGCTGTCGCGCGATGCATTGCGCACGCGGTTGTATGCGCCGGTATCGCTGGGGCAGCCGTGGCAGGCCGGACATTGATGACGACTGCACCGGCCTCATCGCTGGCAAGCCAGCTCCCACAGGTTTTTATGATGTGACACAGACCTCGCTTAAACCCGAGCGCCTGGTGGGAGCAGCGGTGCGACGATTCGACTTGCCCGCGATGAGGCCCTGACAGGCAACACCTGAGCAATGCCCCACGCCAGTTCGAGGACCAGGAAACCCACCACCAACGAACTGGCGCCGTGGGCCAGGGCATATGCCAGCCACGCGGCGAACAAAAACCGCGCCACCGCGTCATAGCGTCCATAAACCTGCTGCGGATCACGAATCCGCAACACCGACCACACGCAGACAATCGAGCCCAACAAATTCGCCATCAACAGGTGTACCGGTTCGAACGGTGGCAGCTCACCGGGCAAATTCAGGGCCTGGCTCACCCCCGTCAGAAGCCCATGCAACAGGGCGAAACTCCAGGGCGTGACAAACGCCGCCGTGACGATCAGGTCATACCAGGCACTGCCTTGCACCAAGCGACGGTATTGCGTTGAAGTCCACATCGACATTGCTCCATCAATTCAGGGAGCAACAAGGCTAAAGCCTGGAGTATGCTCCAGGGTCAAGCCCTCCATGAGTCGAGAAAATGCGCATCGGTGAATTAGCCCAGGCCAGCGCCGTCAGCCGTGACACATTGCGCTTCTATGAGCAGCGCGGATTGATCGCGGCGCAACGCAGCGCCAATGGCTATCGCGACTATCCGCCCGACATGGTGCAACTGGTGCAGTACATCAAGACCGCTCAACGGCTGGGCTTTACCCTCGGCGAGATCGGTGACAGCGTCGCGGCCATCTCGCAGTCGCCTGATCCCGACAGCGCCGTCACGCAATTGCTGCAAGACAAACTCAAACTGATCGAAACCCGCATGGCCGAACTCGGCGCCCTGCGCGAAGAGTTGCAACAACGGCTTGGGCAACAGTGTCCATTGAATCCACGATTCTGAATCTACAAGGAAGCCACTCATGTCTACGGCAAAAACCGCACTCATCATCGGCGCCTCCCGCGGCTTGGGTCTTGGCCTGGTAAAGACCCTTCTGGCCGATGGCTGGCGAGTCACCGCTACCGTGCGCAACCCGCAGAATGCCGATGCGCTGAAGGCGCTGGGCGAAGTACGGATCGAGAAACTCGACATGGACGATCAGCAAGCGGTGCTCGCCTTGAGCCAACAGCTCAAGGGCGAGGTGTTCGACCTGCTGTTCGTCAATGCCGGGGTCAAGGGCCCGGACGTCCAGACGCCGAATGGTGGTGCAACGCTGGCCGACGTCGGTCAGTTGTTTTTCACCAACGCCGTGGCACCGATCAACCTGGCCCAGCGTTTTGTCGGGCAGATCCGCCCGGACACCGGCGTCCTGGCGTTCATGAGCTCGGTGCTGGGCAGCGTGACCATGCCCGACGCGCCGGAGCTGGCACTGTACAAGGCGAGCAAGGCCGCGCTGAACTCCATGACCAACAGCTTCGTCACGCAATTGGGCGAAACCAGACTCACGGTGCTGTCGATGCATCCGGGCTGGGTGAAAACCGACATGGGCGGTGAAGGTGCGGACATCGATGTCGAGACCAGCACCCGTGGTCTGGTCGATCAGGTGAACGCGTACGTCGGCAAGGGCGGGCATCACTTCGTCAATTATCGGGGTGAAACCATTCCCTGGTAATCCGCCGCCCCTGTGTGAGCGAGCTTGCTCGCTCACACAGGAGCATGGGTTGTTCGGTCGGACCGGGCTTGCCCATGGCGGCGATTTGATCGAAACTTCGCATCTCGCCTCCCCGGCGACCCTGGATCAGCAGACAGGGCAACACTGAGCTGGCAACCCTGAACCCAACTTTCAGAGGAGCCGGCCAACATGCCTGCGACCCGTACCTGGTTAAAAAATCCCCTCGCCATTTTCACCTCCAACGATCTCGATGCCCGTGGCGGCCTTGTGCTGCAAGACGGTGTGATCGTCGAAGTGCTCGGCCTCGGTCAACAACCATCGGCGCCATGCAATGCCGTGTTCGATGCCCGCGAACATGTGATTCTGCCGGGCCTGATCAACACCCATCACCACTTCTATCAAACCCTTACCCGCGCCTGGGCACCGGTGGTCAATCAGCCGTTGTTCCCGTGGCTGAAAACCCTGTACCCGGTATGGGCTCGGCTGACCCCGGAAAAGCTCGCCCTCGCCACCAAAGTCGCGCTGGCTGAGTTGCTGTTGTCCGGCTGCACAACCGCGGCCGATCACCATTATCTGTTCCCCGAAGGCCTGGAGAACGCGATCGACGTACAGGTCGAAAGTGTTCGCGAACTGGGCATGCGGGCGATGCTGACGCGCGGCTCCATGAGCCTCGGCGAAAAGGACGGCGGGCTGCCGCCGCAGCAGACCGTACAGGAAGGCCAGGTGATTCTCGACGACAGCCAACGCCTGATCGCCGAGTACCACGAACGTGGCGACGGCGCGCAAATCCAGATCGCCCTGGCGCCGTGCTCACCGTTTTCAGTGACCCCGGAAATCATGTCCGCTAGCGCCGAACTGGCGAACAAACTCGACGTTCGCCTGCACACGCACCTGGCCGAAACCCTCGACGAAGAAGACTTCTGCCTGCAACGTTTCGGCCTGCGCACCGTGGATTATCTGGACAGCGTCGGCTGGCTCGGCCCGCGCACGTGGCTGGCACACGGCATTCATTTCAACCCGGACGAAATCGCCCGCCTCGGCGGTGCCCGCACCGGTATTTGCCATTGCCCGAGTTCGAACATGCGCCTGGCTTCCGGCATTTGCCCGAGCATCGAACTGACTGACGCCGGCGCGCTGCTCGGTTTGGGCGTGGACGGTTCGGCGTCCAACGACGCCTCGAACATGATGCTCGAAGCGCGTCAGGCGCTGTACATCCAACGCTTGCGCTACGGCGCTGAAAAGATCACGCCGGAACGTGTGCTGGGTTGGGCAACCAAAGGTTCGGCCAGTCTGCTGGGGCGTACCGATATCGGCGAACTCGCGGTGGGCAAGCAAGCCGACCTGGCGCTGTTCAAGCTTGATGAGCTGCGGTTCTCCGGCAGCCATGACCCGGTGTCAGCGTTGCTGCTGTGCGGCGCGGACCGTGCGGATCGGGTGATGGTCGGCGGCAAGTGGCGAGTGATCGATGGACAGGTCGAGGGGCTGGATCTCAAAGGTCTGATCGCCGATCACAGCCAGGCGGCTCGGCAGTTGATTGCCGGCACCTGATCGCCACGATCCTTGTGGGAGCTGGCTTGCCAGCGATAGCAGACTGTCAGCCAACAGAGATGTTGAATGTGACGGCCTCATCGCGGGCGAGCCCGCTCCCACAGGTTTCTCTGGCGGTTCAAAGACCCAGCAACGACAACATGATGAATGTCGCGAACAGCACAAAGTGAGTCATGCCTTCGATGGCATTGGTTTCACCATCGTTGAGGTTGATCGCGCTGACGATCAGCGTGAGGAAGATCATCACGGTCTGCACCGGGGTCATGGCCATCTGGAAGGGTTGGCCGGTGTAGAGCGCCATGGCCTCCATCACCGGCACCGTCAGGATCACCGTCGACAACGACGCCCCCATGGCAATGTTCACCACCGACTGCATACGGTTGGCCAATGCCGCGCGTAATGCGGTCAGAATCTCCGGCGCCGCCGAGATCGCCGCCACCAGAATTGCCGTGACCACCGGCGGCGCGCCCGCTCCTTCCAGGCCCAGGTCGAGGGTCTTGGACATCACCTCGGCCAACGCGCCAATCACTACGACACCCAACACCAGCAGGCCGATCGACAGCGTCAGGTTGACCGGCGTCGGTTCCTCGTCCATGGGCGTTTTCTTGCGGCGCTTGTCCGGGTAGCTGTAACTGAAAAAATAACTGTGCGGCCCGACCTGCATGCGCAGGAACAATGTGTAAAGCACCACCATCGCACCAATGGTGAACGCCGAATAAAGCTTCCAGTTGGCTTCGGGAATGAATTCCGGCACCACCATGGAAACGCCCATGGCGGTGAGGATCATCACGCTGTAGCTGCGCGCAGAATCATCGTTGTACGACTGTTCGCCGTGCTTGAGCCCACCCATCAACGCCGCCAGGCCGAGGATGCCGTTGATGTCGAGCATCACCGCCGAGTAAATCGTGTCGCGCACCAGGGTCGCCGAGGCTTCGTTACTCATCATGATCGCCAGGATCACCACTTCCACCAGCACGGCGGCCAAGGTCAGGATCATGGTGCCGTAGGGGTCGCCGACTTTTTCCGCGAGCAATTCGGCCTGATGGGCAACGCGCATGGACGCGGCGACGATGAAGGCAATCAGTACCAGCCCGCCGATCAGCGCGACCATCTGGCCGCTGTGCAGCAGCCAGTGTTCCAGCGGGAACGCAACGATGGCGGCGATCAAGGCCAGTAGCAGAAAGCTTTCTTGCTTGAAAATCGTGAGCATGGCGGGCCTTTTGCCGTGGGGTGCGATAAGCCACTGACTGCGGTGCGGCGCTAACGTTTCGTTAAACCTTAGCGCACCAGTGAATGGCAGCCGGGCCAGACCCTGCACTTTTATCGACCCGGACGGCCTCATCGCGGGCAAGCCTTGCTCCTGCAAAAGCAACCCGATCCTGTAGGAGCACAGCTTGCTCGCGATGGGCGTAACGCGCTTTCACGACTTTGTTGTCTTATTGGTCAGCAATTTGCATTGCCCCTGCCAACCTCAAAACAAAATGGAGTTGGATTCATGCACAAACGTCCGTTGCAGAAGCTGCTTGGCGCCGTTGTCGCGGCCATCGGTCTTGGCGCCAGCCTGACCGTCAGTGCTGCCGATCCGCTGAAAGTCGGCTTCGTCTATATCGGTCCGATCGGTGACCACGGCTGGACGTATCAGCATGAACAGGGGCGCAAGGCACTGGCGGAAAAGTTCGGCGACCGGATCACCACTAACTACGTGGAAAACGTCGCTGAAGGCGCTGACGCCGAGCGGGTGATCCGCAACATGGCCAAGGATAAATACGACCTGATCTTCACCACGTCCTTCGGCTACATGAATCCGACGTTGAAAGTCGCCAAGCAGTTTCCCAACGAGATCTTCGAACACGCCACCGGCTACAAACAGGACAAGAATCTGGGCACTTACCTGGCACGCACCTATGAGGGGCGCTACGTCGGTGGATTCCTCGCAGCGAAAATGACCAAGAGCAAGAAAATCGGCTACGTCGCTTCGTTCCCGATCCCGGAAGTGATCCGCGACATCAACGCCATTCAACTGGCCTTGAACAAATACAACCCCGGCACCGAGATCAAAGTGGTGTGGGTCAACTCGTGGTTCGATCCGGGTAAAGAAGCGGACGCCGCCAACGCGCTGATCGACCAGGGCGTGGACGTGGTCTTCCAGCACACCGACAGCCCGGCACCGATCCAGGCGGCCGAACGCCGCGGCGTATATGCCGTGGGCTACGCTTCGGACATGGCGCACTTCGGGCCGAAAGCCGTGCTGACTTCCATCGTCAACGACTGGGCACCGCACTACATTCAGGCAACCCAAAGCGTGATCGACCACACATGGAAGTCCCAGGACTATTGGGGCGGTTTGAAGGAAGGAACGGTTGAGCTGCCCATCAGCGACCTGGTACCGGCCGCAGTGAAATCAGAAGCCGAGCAGATCATCGCCGACATCAAGAGCGGTGCAATGCATCCGTTCACCGGCCCGATCAAGGATCAGGCCGGGGCCGAGAAAATTCCTGCCGGTGTGAGCGCGACCAATGCGCAGCTCGCGTCGATGAATTATTACGTGGAAGGCATGAAGGCCGAGATGCCGAAGTAAATTTGCCCCCCACACAAACCCTGTGGGAGCCAGCCTGCAGGCGATGACGGAACATCTGATCATTCCCACGCTGTGCGTGGAAATGCAGCCCGGGACGCTCCGCGTCCCAAAAGGCCGAACGCAGAGTGTCCGTTGAGGCATTCCCACGCGGAGCGTGGGAACGATCACATCTTAACGTTTTCAAGGATTGTGCATGAACAGTCTTCCGATCATCGACATCGCCCCGCTGTACAGTGACGACCAAACCGCCTGGCAATCCGTCGCCACTGAAATCGACCACGCCTGCCGCGAGTGGGGCTTTTTCTACATCAAGGGTCACCCGATCAGCGCCGAACGCATCGACGCGCTGCTAGAAAGTGCCAAACGCTTCTTCGCCCAACCAACCGCCGAAAAGCTCAAGATCGACATTACCCAGACCCGCCACCATCGTGGTTACGGCGCCATCGCCACCGAACAACTCGACCCGGGCAAACCCAGCGATCTGAAAGAGACTTTCGACATGGGCCTGCATCTGCCCGCCGACCATCCAGACGTGCTGGCGGAAAAACCCTTGCGCGGCCCCAACCGTCACCCGTCACTGCCCGGTTGGGCAACGCTGATGGAACAGCATTACTTCGACATGCAGGCCTTGGCGCAGACCCTCTTGCGGGCAATGACTTTGGCACTGGGCATTGAACGGGATTTTTTCGATACGCGCTTCAGCGAGCCGGTCAGCGTGTTGCGCCTGATTCACTACCCGCCGCGCCATACCGCCAGCTGCGCAGAACAACAAGGTGCCGGGGCCCATACCGACTACGGTTGTATCACCCTGCTCTACCAGGATGCTGCCGGCGGCTTGCAAGTGCGCAATGTCAAAGGTGAGTGGATCGATGCGCCACCGATCGAAGGCACGTTCGTGGTCAACCTCGGCGACATGATGGCGCGCTGGAGCAACGACCGTTACCTGTCGACGCCGCACCGGGTGATCAGCCCCCTCGGCGTGGACCGCTACTCGATGCCATTCTTCGCCGAACCGCACCCGGACACCCGCATCGAATGCCTGCCGGGGTGTCAGGACGAATTGCATCCGGCGAAATACCCGGCCACCACGTGCGCGCAATTTCTGCTCTCGCGCTTCGCCGATACCTATGCTTATCGACGGGAGCAAGAAGCCGTGTAGTGAACCGGCTGGTCAGGTTTTGCCAATTGTTCGCGCCAGCACCTGTAGAATGTCCGCCATCTGCACCTGATGAGAAAAGAATTATGTACGACTGGCTGAACGCACTGCCCAAGGCAGAACTGCACTTGCACCTGGAGGGTTCGCTCGAGCCCGAATTGCTGTTCGCCCTGGCTGACCGCAACAAGATCGCCCTGCCGTGGAGCGATGTCGAAACCTTGCGCAAGGCCTATGCCTTCAACAACCTGCAAGAATTCCTCGACCTGTATTACCGGGGTGCCGATGTGTTGCGCACGTCGCAGGATTTCTACGACCTGACCTGGGCTTACCTGCTGCGCTGCAAAGAACAGAATGTGATTCACACCGAACCGTTCTTCGACCCGCAGACCCACACCGACCGGGGCATCCCGTTTGAAGTGGTGCTCAACGGCATCGCCGCCGCACTCAAGGATGGCGAGCAGCAACTGGGTATCACCAGTGGTTTGATCCTGAGTTTCCTGCGCCATCTGAGCGAAGAACAAGCGCAGAAAACCCTCGACCAGGCGCTGCCGTTCCGCGATGCGTTTGTCGCCGTGGGCCTGGACAGTTCCGAGATGGGCCACCCGCCGAGCAAGTTCCAGCGCGTGTTCGACCGAGCCCGTGACGAAGGCTTCCTGACCGTCGCCCACGCCGGTGAAGAAGGCCCGCCCGAGTACATCTGGGAAGCCATCGACCTGCTGAAAATCCAGCGCATCGACCATGGCGTGCGCGCCATCGAAGACGAGCGCCTGATGCAGCGGATCATCGACGAGCAGATTCCGCTGACCGTGTGCCCGCTGTCCAATACCAAGCTCTGCGTGTTCGATCACATGTCGCAGCACAACATTCTCGACATGCTCGAACGCGGCGTGAAAGTGACCGTGAACTCCGATGACCCGGCGTACTTTGGCGGTTATGTCACCGAGAACTTCCATGCGCTGCACACGCATTTGGGCATGACTCAAGACCAGGCCAAGCGCCTGGCGCAGAACAGCCTGGATGCGCGATTGGTAAAACCCTGACGGATAAAACAGCCTCTGTGGGAGCTGGCTACCCAGCTTCCACAGGTTTGATGTCAGGCCGTTAAAAAGCCATTTCCAGCTCGGTTTGCTCAACGAAGCGTTGGATTTCACGTTGCCCGGCGGCGGTGACCTGCAAGGCACGCGAATCATTGGGCAGGTTCAACCAGCCCGACTGCATGAACAACTGCAACAACGCAGCGCCCAATGACCCGCCCATGTGTGGACGTCTCTCGCTCCAGTCCGGGCAAGCACATGCCGCCTTGCCCTGACGATGGGCAAGCGCCTGAATATATACACCGCGTGTCGCCAACTCGTTGGAGCCCTTGAGGGTGATCGTCACTCGATGATCAAACTGCTCGATCCACCCCGCATCCAGCAAACGCTGATAAAGATCAGCCGCCAGGGTTCCGCCCAGATGGTCGCCGCACAGTCGCGCGCGCAACATCGATGAGCGCAGAGCCTGCGGCTTGGCCAGGGGAGCGGAGCGTTTGAAAATGTCCGGAATGTCCTGCGGCGCGCTGGCCAGTGTTGCGCTGGCCAGTGCTTCGATCGCGGCACCGACTTCAGGGGCTGACAGACGGAAAAACCGCTTGCGCCCTCGGGTCTCGACTTTCAATAGTCCCCCGGCGGATAAACGCCCCAGGTGTGCACTGGCCGAAGAAGGAGAAAGGCCGGCCAACAAGGCCAGCTCTTCGGTTTGACGCGCCGAGCCATCCATCAAGGCCCACATCATTGCGCTGCGCTTTGGGTCAGCCAGCAAGGTGGCTATCTGGCTGATGCAAGGTGCATGTTCCATGTATTCACTCCCTGTTGAATCGTTTCGTCTACTGCTCAGAGACATCTTGACCAGTAATGTGTCGTCGGCCAAGACGCAGAAACCGCCATAGCCCGGGCAAAGTCTTTGCTCACCCAAGCCATCACCGGGTATCTGTTACAGAGGGCAGGCATTGGGACGCGTGACCAGGCCGACGCCAGCGGGGCTTCGCCATCGCGATCGACGGTGGGTACTTCGGGCGAGCGCTAGTATAGGCGGGTTGACGGCCGGTTCCTGCCCTCCGCAAACCGTTGGTGGTGATAGTTCCTGAGGGAAATTTCGCTTTTTAACTGCGACTAATCATCGATACCCGCCAACCCCGGAAAATGACTGCTCAATTTTGCGCATCGACTGGCAAGCATTTCCCGCAACAGGTTCACTGGCTTACTCAATTGTGCGCGATGGGCGCACAACAGATTCAGCGGTGCGCGCTCACAAACCAGCTCAGGCATCAGTATTTTCAAACGACCGGCAAGCACATCCCCGGCAACATCCAGCCAAGACTTGTAGGCGATGCCAGCCCCCGCCACCGCCCACAGCCGCACGACATCGGCGTCGTCGCTGAAACGGTCGCCGCTGACGGTCAAACCGATCTCCCGCTTGCCATCGTGAAAGCTCCAATGATCGTGAACGCGGCTGCCAAGCATGAACAGCAGGCAATTGTGTTGCGCCAACTGCTCCAGTTGCCGCGGTTCGCCATGCCGGGCCAGATAACCCGGCGCCGCACATAACACGCGGCGGTTTTGCGGGGCGATAGGCAGCGCCACCAGACTGGAGTCTTCTGGCTCGCCGTAACGCAAGGCTATGTCCACCGGTTGCCGGAACAGATCGGCGATGCGATCGCCTAACAGCAAACGCACGGTGAGTTTCGGGTGCTCGCGCTGAAACTCGTCCAGCCACGGCAACAGCAGGTTGCGACCGAAGTCTGACGGCGCCGACAGCTGCAACACGCCACTGACCTGATCCTGACCACTGGCCAGCAAACGCCGGCCTTCATCGAGGTTGCTCAGCGCTGCCCGGGCGTATTCAAGGAAGCCTTCCCCCTCAGCGGTCAAACGCAGGCTGCGGGTCGAACGGGCGAGCAAGCGGGCACCGAGTTGCTGTTCGATGCGTTTCAACGCTGCGCTGGCCACCGCTGCCGACATGTCCATACCCCGTGCAGCTGCCGACAAACTGCCCAGGTCCGCAGCCCGAACAAACAACTGCAAGTCATCGAAACGCAGCATCCCAACACCCAATTATCAAAAAAATATTGAAAGAGACTGCTCTTTTAACGGCTTTTATCTTCAGGAGAAATAGCCAATCATCTGCCCATCGAAATCACCCGCTCCGGAGTCGCAGATGTCCCAGCCCTTTACCGCTATCGCCACCCTCATCGCCAAGCCCGGCCAACAGGATGCCCTCGAGCAACACCTGCGAGCGCTGGTGGAACCGACCCGAGCCGAAGCCGGTTGCGGGCAATATGACCTGCATCAGGACCTGGCCAATCCCCTTGCCTTCTACATGATCGAGAAGTGGAGCAGCGACGAAGCCCTGCAAGCCCATGACGACAGTGCGCACATCCAGAACTTTCGCGCCAAGGCCCCTGATTTTCTCGAACACTTCGAACTCACGCGCCTGCGCTCGATCGCCTGATAGCTTGTTCTCTTAATGTTGCGGAGCCACACATGAAAGCCATTGCCTATTACGCGTCCCTGCCAATCAGCGACGAAAAATCCCTGCAGGACATCGAACTGCCTGAGCCGGTCGCCGGGCCGCGTGATCTGTTGGTGGAGGTCAAAGCGATTTCGGTCAATCCGGTGGATACCAAGGTCCGCCAGAACGTCCAGCCTGAAGGCGGCGCAGCCAAAGTGCTGGGCTGGGACGTGGCCGGTGTGGTCAAAGCGGTCGGCAGCGAAGTGACGTTGTTCAAGGCCGGCGACAAGGTGTTCTACGCCGGCTCCATCGCCCGCTCCGGTGCCAATAGCGAACTGCACGTGGTGGATGAGCGGATCGTCGGCCATATGCCGAAAACCCTGGGTTTCGCCGAAGCCGCCGCCCTGCCGTTAACCGCGATTACCGCCTGGGAGTTGCTCTTCGAACGCCTGCAAGTGCCCGAAGGTAATACAGACGAAAACCAAAGCCTGCTGATCGTCGGCGCGGCCGGTGGAGTGGGCTCGATTCTCACGCAACTGGCCAGGCAGCTTACCGGGCTGAGCGTCATCGGCACCGCCTCACGTCCACAGACGCAAAGCTGGGTGAAAGAACTGGGCGCCCATCACGTGATCGATCACAGCCAGCCACTGAGCGAAGCACTCAAGCGCGCAGGCATCAACCAGGTCACTCACGTTGCCAGTCTGACCCAGACCGATCATCACCTGGATCAATTGGTCGAGGCGTTGGCACCGCAAGGCAAACTGGCGCTGATCGACGATCCGAAAACCCTCGACGTAACCAAGCTCAAGCGCAAGAGCCTGTCGCTGCACTGGGAATTCATGTACACCCGCTCACTGTTTGAAACGGCGGACATGATCGAGCAGCACCATCTGCTCAACCGCGTGGCGCAGTTGATCGATGCTGGCACATTGAAAACCACGGTAGGCGAACATTTCGGCACCATCAGTGCGGCGAATCTGCGCCGTGCACATGCCTTGCTGGAAAGCGGCAAATCCAAGGGCAAGATTGTGCTGGAAGGGTTTTAACCACCGGTAAAAAACATCGCAGGCCGCCCCAGAGCCTGCGATGTGTTTTGTTACAAACCGTCAGTCCGACAGTTATGCCCTGTCACGATAGCGATCGCATTCAGGTCTACAATCGAATCTCCTGCGAGGCCACCTTCTACGAGACATCTTTTACAAGAGGAATTCGGTAATGAAGATCCTGTTAAAAGAATTGGCAAAATCCCAGTGGCAAGTCCGCCTGGATCAACATGTCGTAACGTTCCGCAGCGAGTCCGAAGCCCGCAATTTCATGCGCACCCTGGAATCACGCATTCAAGCGCCTCACTCAATCCCCGTACTCCAACCACAGCGTGCTGCCGGCTGACCCTTAAACCGGGGCTTGCGCCATTGCCCGGGCATTTTGCAAACGCCGGGTGAACATCGCCACGCTCACCACCAGAATTGCACACAGGCTGATGACCATGGCCATCGGCATGGCGCTGCCGTCGTGCAGAACTCCCACCAGCGCGGCAGCACCGGCGGCCACGCTGAACTGCAGGCATCCGAGCATCGCCGAAGCGCTGCCGGCGCGAGCGCCCTGGCCGTTCATGGCGCACGCCGATGCGTTTGGCAGAATGCAGCCGAGGCTGGCGATACAGACAAAGAGCGGGATCAGTAACGGCCACAGCTGTGTCGTGTGCAATGCACTGACGCCAAGCAGAGTCAGGCCGGCACCCAGGTAGACCCACACGGCACGCGCAAGCAGGAATGCCGGCCCGCGCTTGGCCAGCAAACGCGCATTGACCTGCGCCACCAGAATGAAACCCGCGGCATTGGCACCGAAGAACCAGCCGAAATGTTCGGCCGGAACGCCATAAAGTTTGATGAAGACGAACGGTGAACCGGCAATGTAGGAAAACATCCCGGCGATGGCGATACCACCGGTCAACGCGTGGCCGAGGTACACCGGTTCTTTCAAGAGCCGAGCATATTGGCGCAACGCCCCCGATAGCGGTTGGCGTGGCAAATGGGCCGGCATGCTCTCGGGCAAGCCGAGTGCCACAGCCAACCCTGCCAGAGCACTGAAACCGGTCAGCGCAAGAAAGATCGACTGCCAGCCCGTCGTATTGACCAACAGGCCGCCGAGCATCGGCGCCAGAATCGGCGCCAGCCCCATCACCAGCATCAGCTGTGAAAACACTTTCGCCGAACCCACCGCGTCGCATTTGTCGCTGACGATCGCCCGGGAAATCACCATTCCCGCGCATCCGCCCAATGCCTGGACAAAACGTGCACCGATCAGCCATTCCAGGTTCGGCGCATAGGCGCACGCCAGCGAAGCGGCGGTGAACAGCCCCACGCCGGTGAGCAAAGGAATGCGCCGCCCGAAACGATCCGCCACCGGCCCGTAAGCCAGTTGGCCGATGGACAGGCCGAGGAAGTAGGCGGCCAATGTCAGCTGAACGTGTTTTTCATCCGTACCGAACGCGAGCGCCATGGCCGGGAAAGCCGGCAGGTAGAAATCGATCGCCAATGGACCGAAAGCGCTTAACGCGCCAAGAATCAGAATGGTACGGAAGTTCATCAGGCACCCAGGGGCATTAGTCGGCAGCCCGACAGTCTAGCCGCGCATGGACGCCTTGAACATTACGATAGCTCGCTAACTATTAAAAAGATCAGGCGAGTTTGGCGCCATAGCCCTCTTCGCTGATCGCCTCGATCACCTGTTGCGCTGTCAGGGCACTCTCGACGCCGACCTCTTTCGCCGCCAGATCGACCCGTACGCTGGCCGCAGGATCTTTAGCCTGAACGGCCTCCGTGATGGCCCTGACGCAATGACCGCAGGACATACCTTCAACATTGAACACTTGCATGGAAAACTCCCTGGATGTGGCTCTTGAATGAGGTTGAGTACAGTCTCGAGCTTGCCACCATGGCAAGGTCAAGTTCTGAAGTGATCTGCCGGGCTGGCAATCATCGTCGCGCTCGGCCAAGCTGCGAGCATCAATGACTCGATCTCAGGAGATTCAGCCATGCGCTGGTCAGTTTTCAGCCTGTTTGGCTTCCTCAGCCTTTTCGCCGCCGTGCCGTCGGCCAGTGCCGCCGGGGAGGACTATGGCGTGCTGATAATTTCCCGCGAGCGCCTGGAAGTCGCGACCAGCTGCGAAATCGGCGTGTACATCCAGGACCAATTGGCGGCGCGGCTGTTCCAGGAACAAAGCACCTCATTCAATCTGCCGCCGGGCAATGTGTCTCTGCGCCTCAAACTGCTGCCGGGTCAGGTGCCTGGCTGCAATCCGGGCATGTTGGCGCCGGGCTCGCAGGACATTCAGCTCCGGGCGGGCGATGTGCTCAAGTACCGGATTGCGATGACGCAGGAAGGGATGTACCTGAAGCGCGCAGGGCTCGGTTACTGAAGACCACCACCCTGTAGGCGCGAGGCTTTCCCGCGAAGGGGTCATTTCATTCGATATCGATTATTGAATGTGGCGCGCCCTTCGCGGGCAAGCCTCGCTCCTGCATAGGCAAAACTTTGCGCTTGACCTTGCCAGCATGGCAAGGTTGATCCTGTAGACATCTACTACAGGGAGTGCGACCGATGTCCGATTCCACCACGTTCGATCTGCCGATTGCCGGCATGACCTGTGCCAGTTGCGCCGGCCGTGTCGAGCGCGCCTTGAGCAAGGTCATCGGGGCCAGCGCCGTGAGCGTCAACCTCGCCACCGAACAGGCGCGGGTTCAGGCGCCAGCCGATAGCCTGCCAGCCTTGATGGATGCCGTGGCAAAGGCTGGCTACAGCGTGCCACAGCAAACCCTTGAATTAAACATCGACGGCATGACCTGCGCGTCCTGCGTCGGCCGCGTCGAGCGTGCGCTGACCAAAGTGCCCGGGGTGAAAAGCGTCAGCGTCAACCTGGCGAACGAGCGCGCTCATCTTGAACTGCTCGGGCAGATCGATCCGCAAACCTTGATCGGCGCCGTGACCAAGGCCGGCTATGGCGCCAGCGTCCGGGAAGCCGAACACCCGCAAACCGACAATCAACAGTCCCGCCTGCAACACGAACGCTGGGCCTTGATCGCGGCCATCACCCTCGCCTTGCCGCTTGTCTTGCCGATGCTCCTGCAACCGTTCGGTGTGCATTGGATGCTCCCGGCGTGGGCGCAATTTGCCCTGGCCACCCCGGTGCAATTCATCTTCGGCGCGCGGTTTTATGTGGCGGCGTGGAAAGCTGTGCGCGCCGGTGCCGGCAACATGGATTTGCTGGTCGCACTGGGCACCAGCGCCGGTTATGGCTTGAGTGTCTACGAGTGGGCCATCGCTGCCGGACGCATGCCGCATCTGTATTTCGAAGCGTCGGCGGTGGTGATTGCCTTGGTGTTGCTGGGCAAGTACCTGGAAAGCCGCGCCAAGCGCCAGACTGCCAGCGCCATCCGCGCACTCGAAGCGTTACGCCCGGAGCGGGCGATTCAGGTAATCGATGGCCGTGAACAAGATGTCGCCATCAGTGCCCTGCGCTTGAATGATCTGGTGCTGGTCAAACCCGGCGAACGCTTTCCGGTGGACGGCGAAGTGATCGAAGGCCAAAGCCATGCCGATGAAGCGTTGATCAGCGGTGAAAGCCTGCCGGTACCGAAACAACCCGGCGATAAAGTGACCGGCGGTGCGATCAACGGTGAAGGTCGATTACTGGTCCGCACTCGGGCGCTCGGCGCGGAAACCGTGTTGGCACGCATCATTCGCCTGGTGGAAGACGCTCAGGCAGCGAAGGCACCGATCCAGAAACTGGTGGATAAAGTCAGCCAGATCTTCGTGCCCGTGGTGCTGTTGCTGGCCCTGGCGACGCTGATCGGCTGGTGGCTGTATGGCGCACCACTGGAAACGGCGCTGATCAACGCCGTTGCGGTGCTGGTGATCGCCTGTCCTTGTGCGTTGGGCCTGGCCACACCCACGGCGATCATGGCCGGCACCGGGGTGGCGGCGCGTTACGGAATTCTGATCAAGGACGCCGAAGCGCTGGAACGTGCCCATGAAGTCAGTGCGGTGGTGTTCGACAAGACCGGCACCCTGACCTCCGGAGCCCCACGCATCGCGCACTTGAGTGCGGTGGACGGTGACGAAGCCACCCTGCTGCAATGGGCCGGCGCGCTGCAACGGGGCAGTGAACACCCTTTGGCCAAAGCCGTACTGGACGCCTGTACTGAACGCAGGTTGCAGGTGGACGACGTCACCGACAGCCAATCGCTGACCGGACGCGGCATTGCCGGCACCCTTGAAGGTCGACGACTGGCGCTGGGCAACCGGCGTCTGCTTGAAGAAAGCGGCCTGAACGCCGGTGCCCTGGCTGAATCCGCCGCAGCGTGGGAAACCGAAGGCCGTACCTTGTCCTGGCTGATCGAACAAAAACCCGAACCACGGGTGCTGGGCCTGTTTGCCTTTGGCGACACGCTCAAGCCCGGTGCTCTGCAAGCGGTACAGCAATTGAGCGCACGGCACATCAGCAGCCATTTGCTGACCGGCGACAATCGCGGCAGTGCCAACGTGGTTGCCCAGGCACTGGGCATCAGAGACGTGCACGCCGAAGTGTTGCCAGCGGACAAAGCCGCGACGGTGGCTGCGCTGAAACAGACCGGCGTGGTGGCGATGGTCGGCGACGGCATCAACGACGCCCCAGCCTTAGCTGCGGCCGACATCGGCATCGCCATGGGCGGCGGCACCGACGTGGCCATGCACGCCGCCGGCATCACCCTGATGCGCGGCGACCCGCGCTTGGTGCCCGCTGCACTGGAGATCAGTCGCAAGACCTACGCGAAAATCCGCCAAAACCTGTTCTGGGCGTTCGTCTATAACCTGATTGGTATTCCGCTGGCAGCATTCGGTTTCCTCAACCCGGTACTGGCCGGCGCAGCGATGGCGTTGTCGAGCGTCAGCGTGGTGAGCAATGCGTTACTGTTGAAAACCTGGAAACCCGCAGACTTGGAGAACAATCGATGAACATCGGTCAAGCGGCCCGGCACAGTGGCCTGAGCGCAAAAATGATCCGGTATTACGAATCCATCGGATTGCTCAAGGCAGCCCACCGTACCGACAGCGGTTATCGGGTGTACGGTGATGACGACTTGCACACCCTCGCCTTCATCAAGCGCTCGCGGGACCTGGGGTTTTCCCTGGAAGAAGTCGGCAAGCTGCTGGCCCTGTGGCACGATCGCCAACGTGCCAGTGCCGATGTGAAGGCGCTGGCCCGCCAGCATATCGATGAACTGAACCAGAAGATCCGCGAGTTGGGGCAATTGCGCGATACCTTGCAGGACCTGGTTGAGCACTGCCAGGGCGATCATCGCCCGGATTGTCCGATTCTCAAGAGCCTCGAATCCGGCTGCTGCGCCTGATCGCAGCTTCTACAGGAGGATGTGTGTTGTGCATAAAAAACCCGGCCGAAGCCGTAATGCTGTTCACTTAAGAGAACGTTAGTATCCTGTGGCGAGGGAGCTCGTCGCATCGCCGCACCGTCCCGCTGGGCTGCGCAGCAGTCCTTTTTAGGGCCGCTTCGCGCCCCAGCGGGAGCAAGCTCCCTCGCCACGGGTACAGTGTTCTTCCCTTAAGTGAACAGCATTAGGCCGAAGCCGGGTTTTTGTTTAGCCGATCACTGCATCCATGGCGGAGGCGGCTCTTCGGTTTTGCTGGCTGGCGCATCGTCAGCGGCACGGGCTGCTTGCTTGCGCTCTTCATCCAGGCGCGCCGCCTCGATCTCACGCATGATGCCGCCAACGTCGGCCAGCTCTTCCGGCTCGTCGAACTCGCCGGTCAGGACGCTGGCCGGATGCAGGGTGCCGGCCTCGTACAAGGCCCACATTTCCTTGGCATAACGGGTCTTTTTCAACTCCGGTGCGAACCGCCCGAAGTACGACGCCATATTGCCCACATCCCGTTCCAGCATGCTGAACGCGTGGTTGTTGCCCGCGGCATCCACCGCTTGCGGCAAGTCGATGATCACCGGACCGGTCGGCGTCAGCAGAACGTTGAACTCGGACAGGTCACCGTGCACCAAACCGGTACACAACATCAGCACAATCTGCGAAATCAGAAAGGCGTGATACTCGCGGGCCTGATCAGGCTCCAGCACCACGTCATTCAATCGCGGCGCGGCGTCGCCGTATTCGTCGGCCACCAGCTCCATGAGCAGCACGCCTTCGAGGAAGTCATACGGCTTGGGCACCCGCACGCCGGCACTGGCCAGACGGAACAGCGCCGCCACTTCGGCGTTCTGCCAGGCGTCTTCGGTTTCCTTGCGGCCAAACTTGGAGCCCTTGGCCATGGCCCGGGCCTGACGGCTGTTGCGCACCTTGCGGCCTTCCTGATACTCGGCTGCCTGGCGGAAACTGCGTTTATTCGCCTCCTTGTAGACCTTCGCGCAACGTAGCTGGTTGCCGCAGCGCACTACATAAACAGCTGCTTCTTTACCACTCATGAGTGGGCGCAGCACCTCGTCGACCAGACCGTCCTCGATCAGGGGTTCAATGCGTTTTGGAGTCTTCATCAGCTTTTATTGTGGGTCCTTTATTACCAAACACGCGAAAGTCATTCGTTATACGGCAATCCACTCACCGGTGGGAGGGGGGGCCGACCTATGAACACTGCCAGGAGCAACACAAAGCACACAATGTGCCGGATTCCTCACAAAAACCTGACGTCCATCGCCGGGCGCCAATGATCATAGCCGAGGCTGTGTCGCTTGTTCTTCAGGGCCTGCGAGGGCATTTGTGACAGAAGCTAACATCCGCCTTCCCGCGCTTCGCAGGATTTTTCCTGGCGCCCCTCAATTTCCTCCGACAACAGCCGAAGTCCTAAGTGACAAAGTGAATTGTCCGACAAACGCTTCCCCAACAAATAGCGCATCGCACTCAAGGATTCGAGTAGACCAAGAACGTTTTCGGCTGCCAAAAATCCGCGAGTCATCTGCACTGCGTGGGCCTACAAGAAAATCTGGAGCGCGGATGAACATCAAACAGAAGTTGACCTGGGCGTTTGCAATCATCGCCTGCTTGCCCGTGGTGCTGGTCGCCACCCTCGTTGTGCTGAACTTGCGCAGTGATGCCAAGGACGGATTCGTCGACAGCAGCGGCCGAGAAATCCGTCAGGTCAGCAATGCCATGCAACTGTTTTTCGACGGTATCAGCCAGAACGTCGAGTACCTGGCCAAGCAACCGTTGATCAAGAATTCCGACGACAGCCTCAAGACCTACATGGCCGCCAACGCCGAGACCATCCCCCAAGGCGAGATGGACAAAAAGATCTTCGGCTTCCTGCAGGACCTGGGCAATGCTCACCCATCCTATGCCTACGCGATTCTCGGCACCGCCGCCGGTGGCTACGTGTCGTGGCCGGACGATGCCAAGCTGGCCAACTACGACCCGCGCCAGCGTCCGTGGTACAAGGCGGCCCAGGCAAAACCGGGCAAGCCGTTCCGTACCGAGGCCTATTACTGGGCCGAAAACGACACGTCCTACGTCAGCACCGTACGCACCATCGATAACAAGCTGGGCAGCAATGGCGGCGTGGTCAGCATCGACGTGTCGCTCAAACAGCTCACCGAACTGGTGAAACAGATCAAGCTTGGCGAAACCGGCTACCTGATGCTGCTGGAAAACACCGGCACCGTGCTGGTGGACCCGAAGCAACCGGAGCACAACTTCAAGGCCCTGAGCAGCCTCGGCGAAGGTTATGCGCAGCTGGCCAAGGCTGGCAAAGGCCTGGTCGAAGTCGAACTCGATGGCGAGCGCTACATGGCCAACGTCTGGCCGTCGGAGCAACTGGGCTGGACCTTCATCGGCCTGATCAAGCAAAGCGACGTAATGAGCACCGCGACCCAGCTGACCTGGTTGATCGCGATCATTGCAGCGGTGCTGGCGGTGATCTTCGCCGTGGTCGGCGCCAGTTTCGCCAGCGTCATCGTGCGTCCGATCCGCAGCGTGGCCGATGGCCTGGAAGGCATCGCCCAAGGTGAAGGCGACCTGACAAAAAACCTGCAGATCCGTGGCAGCGACGAAACCGCGCAACTGGCCAGCTGGTTCAACCAGTTCCTCACCGCGATTCGCAACCTGATCCAGAGCATCGGCGGTGCCGCGACGAAGATTCTCGCCACGTCCAAAAGCTCGACCCAGGTTTCCAGCGATATGGCTGAAGCCGCCGGGCGCCAGCGTGAAGCGGTGGACATGGTGTCCACGGCGTTCCACGAAATGGTCGCCACCGCCAACGAAGTGGCACGCTCCTGCAGCCAGGCCGCCGAATCCGCCGACAGTGGCCAGCGTCAGGCCCGCGAAGGCCAGCAGCAGATCGACGCGGCAGTGAGCAGCGTCGATCGCCTGAGCCAGGAAATCGAACAGTCCGCGCAATCGATGCAACAGCTTGAGCGCGACAGCAATGACATTCAGTCGATCCTCGGCACCATTCGCTCAATCGCTGAACAGACCAACCTGCTGGCGTTGAACGCGGCCATCGAAGCGGCGCGGGCCGGTGAGCAAGGTCGTGGTTTTGCGGTGGTAGCGGACGAAGTACGGGCACTGGCCAAACGCACGGCCGACTCCACCGCGGAGATCGACGGGCTGCTGGGTAACCTGGCCAAGCGCACCAGCCAGGTGACGCAACAGATGCACGCCAGCCTGGAAGTGTCGCAACAGTCGGTATCACGCATCGGCGAAGCGCGCAGCAGCTTCGGGCAGATCCGCGAGTCGGTGGACGTGATCCGCGACATGAACACGCAGATCGCCACCGCGGCGGAACAACAGCACCAAGTGGCCGAAGACATCAACCGGCACATCAGCCAGATCCATGGCGATGCGCAACTGGTGGCTGAGCTGGCGAACTCGGCGCGCCTGGATTCGCAGAGCCTGGCCGGGTTGTCCAATGAGCTGGACGGGTTGGTGCGCCGTTTCCGCACCTGACCGGCGGACCGCTGCGCGGTCAATCGCTGGCAAGCCAGCTCCCACAGGTTATGCGTCGAGCCGAAATCATGCGGCTCACATCATTCTCTGTGGGAGCTGGCTTGCCAGCGATGGGGCCCTTACTGCCGAAACAACTCTCCCGGGGTAAACCCGAACAGACTTTTGAACGCCGCAATAAACGCCGACGTCGAGTCATATCCACAAGCCAGCGCGACATTGGTCACGCTGTCACCCTCTTCCAGCAAACTCAATGATGACAGCAAGCGCGCACGTTGCCGCCAGCCACGGAAGCTCAACCCGGTTTCACGCTGGAACAGGCGCATCAGGGTTTTTTCCGATGTGCCCAGGCGCTCTGCCCATGCCTGCAACGTCACGTTGCGGTCGGGGTTTTCAATCAGCTCGTTGCATAAACCCAGTAACCGTTCGTGGCGAGGCAATGGCAGGGAAAAACCGACTTCCGGCAACCCGGCCAATTGATCCAGCAACACACTCACCAACCGCGCCTCCTGGCTGTCGCCCTGCGGGTACTCCACAGGCAGCAAACAAAAACTCTTGATCAACTCCCGCGCCAACGGTGTCACTTCCAGCACCCGGCAACGCCCGTCCGCCCACTGGCAATCTTCACGTCGCACATAGAGGCTGCGCATCTCGGCGCGCATCGACGTCACCACTTGGTGATCAAGGTCCGCTGGAATCCAGATGCCCCACTGCGGTGGCGCAAAGAAACTGCCTTCAGCGGTGTGCACCCCGAGAACGCCACTGATGGCATAGGAAAACTGCACCCAGTCGTGGCGATGGGAAGGGGTCCATGAACCGGCATTGAGGCTCTCGACCCGGGCATACAACGGACGCGGCAGCACGGTGATCGGCGGGATGCTTCGTTCGAGGGAAATTTGTCCGTTGGTCGGCATTGACTGGCCTTGTGTTGCGAGGCGGCTGATGGGCGGACGTTAGGCCATGTCCCCCATCGAATCAACACCACAATTCTTTGTAGGAGCAAAGCTTGCTCGCGATAGCGGAATGCCAGGCAAATTGTTGCTGACTGATTCACCGCTATCGCGAGCAAGCTTTGCTCCTACGGGGACCTTAGCGCTCGATGATTGCTGTCACGCCTTGGCCGCCTGCCGCGCAAATTGAAATCAGCCCTCTTCCCTTACCCGCCGCATCCAGCAGTTTCGCCAGGTTCGCAACAATGCGCCCTCCCGTGGCGGCGAACGGATGCCCCGCCGCCAGTGAACTGCCTTTGACGTTGAGCCGGCTGCGATCGATCGAACCCAGCGCAGCATCGAGGCCGAGGCGGGTTTTGCAGTATTGCGGATCTTCCCAGGCCTTCAACGTGCACAGCACCTGGGCGGCGAAGGCTTCGTGAATCTCGTAGTAGTCGAAGTCCTGCAAGCTCAGGCCGTTGCGCGCCAGCAAACGCGGAACCGCGTAAACCGGCGCCATCAACAAGCCTTCGGCACCATTGACGAAATCCACCGCCGCGGCCTCGCCGTCACGCAGGTACGCCAGAATCGGCAAGCCACGCTCATTGGCCCATTGTTCACTGCCCAGCAACACCAGCGACGCACCATCGGTCAGCGGCGTTGAGTTACCTGCAGTCAGCGTGCCCTTGGCGCTTTTTTCGTAGGCCGGTTTAAGCGCGGCAAGTTTTTCCAGTGTCGAATCAGCCCGCAAATTATTGTCACGGGTCAGACCGAGGAACGGCGTCATCAGATCGTTGTGCCAACCTTCGGCATAGGACGCCGCCAACTTCTGATGACTTTCCAGAGCCAGTTGATCCTGTTCTGCGCGGGGGATGTTCCAGGTTTGCGCCATCAACTCGCAATGTTGCCCCATGGACAAACCGGTGCGCGGCTCGCCGTTGCGCGGGAATTCGGGGATCAGATGGCGCGGTCGCAATTGCAGAAAGGTTTTCAGTTTGTCGCCCGTGCTCTTGGCGCGGTTGGCCTGCAGGAGGATTTTGCGCAGCCCTTCGCTGACGCTGATCGGCGCATCGGAGGTGGTATCAACGCCACCGGCAATGCCGCACTCGATCTGCCCCAGGGCAATCTTGTTGGCCACCAGCAACGCAGCTTCCAGTCCGGTACCGCACGCCTGCTGAATGTCATAGGCCGGGGTGGCAGGCGACAAGCGCGAGCCGAGTACGCATTCGCGGGTCAGGTTCATGTCTCGCGACAACTTGAGTACCGCGCCGGCGACCACCTCGCCGATGCGCTGACCGTGCAGGTTGTAGCGTTCGATCAAGCCTTCGAGCGCGGCGGTGAGCATCACCTGGTTGCTGGCGGTGGCGTATGGCCCGTTGGACCTGGCGAAGGGAATCCGGTTACCGCCGATGATTGCGACGCGACGCAGTTGAGTCATGAAAATCCCCTGATGAAATATCCGATGTGGAAACCGTCCTCTGTAGGAGCGAAGCTTGCTCGCGAAGGTGTGTCAGCTACATTTATGTCAACTGATACACCTTCGCGAGCAAGCTTCGCTCCTACAGGGATTCGGTTGTCATTTATATCCCGCCTGGTTCAAGCGTAGGCCTTATCTCGTGGATCGAACGACTGATTGCCATTCGTGGTCCACACTTTGAACCCCAGCTTTCGGAGCGCGTTCCATGTCTGACCGCTATATCGACTTTGCCAATTCATCCATCGGCCATCGTCTGGTCGGCGCCTTGGGCCTGCCTTCACCGACTCGGCTGGAGCGCTGGCAAGCCGGTCGGCTGCGTCCGGTGGAGGGTGCTCTGCTGATTGGCGGCGGGCCATTGGCGGAGAACGTCAGCGCCTTTGCCAATCGCCTGACCGACGCGATCTACAGCTACGGCACGGAACCCTCGATGGCGACGGCGTGGATTCCCGGGCACGGCCCGAAACTCAAAGCCGTGGTGTACGACGCCAGCAATCTGCTGCACACCGATCAGCTCAAGCAGCTGCGCGAGTTCTTCCAGCCATTGATGAAAAACCTCGATCACAGTGCGCACCTGGTGATTCTCGGGCGTGACCCGCAGACCTTGACCGACCCGTTCGCCGCCAGCGCCCAACGTGCGCTCGAAGGTTTCAGTCGCTCGCTGGCCAAGGAACTGCGCAGCGGCGGCACCTTGCAACTGATCCATGTCGGCGAAGGGGCCGAGGATCAACTGGAAGGCCCGCTGCGGTTTTTCCTTTCGCCAAAAAGCGCGTTCGTTTCCGGCCAAGTAATTCGCCTGAATCCCTGCGATACGCCGGTGACGGACTGGACGCGACCGCTGGCCGGACGCAAGGCGCTGGTCACCGGTGCCGCGCGAGGCATCGGCGCATCCATTGCCGAGACCCTGGCCCGGGACGGTGCCGACGTCATTCTGCTGGACGTGCCACCGGCCAAAAATGATCTGGAGGCCCTCGCCGCCCGCTTGGGTGGACGTAGCATCACCCTGGATATCTGCGCCGAAGACGCCGCCGCGCACCTGGTCGAACAACTGCCCGACGGGGTCGATATCGTGGTGCACAACGCCGGCATCACCCGCGACAAAACGTTGGCCAACATGACCCCGGAATTCTGGGACGCGGTGCTTGCAGTCAACCTCAACGCGCCACAAGTGTTGACCAAAGCCTTGCTCGATAACGGCACCCTGCGCGACAACGGCCGGGTGATTCTGTTGGCGTCGATCAGCGGCATCGCCGGTAATCGCGGGCAAACCAACTACGCGGCGAGCAAGGCTGGGCTGATCGGTCTGGCGCAAGCCTGGGCACCGCTGTTGCAAGCGCGGGGTATCAGCATCAACGCCGTGGCGCCGGGTTTTATCGAAACCCAAATGACCGCGCACATCCCGTTTGGCCTTCGCGAAGCCGGGCGGCGCATGAGTTCGTTGGGCCAGGGCGGCTTGCCGCAAGACGTTGCCGAAGCGGTGGCCTGGCTGGCTCAACCGGGCACCGGGGCCTTCACCGGGCAAGCCTTGCGTGTGTGCGGGCAAAGTGTTTTGGGGGCTTAGGCATGAGCATCGACTGGCACACACTCAATCGCGAACCCAGCCTGCCGGGACTGTACGCACAGGCGGCGACGCGACGAAAAATCACGGGGACCAGCTTGCCGACCACTGGCCTGCGCTGCTGGGTCGATGTCGATGCAAAGCGTCTGGCGGCCTATCGCAAGGTCTGCGGTTTTGCCGACAACAGCCTGCTGCCACCTACTTATCCACATATCCTCGCCTTCGCCTTGCAGATGCAATTGCTGACTGCCAAGGACTTTCCGTTTCCGTTGCTGGGGCTGATTCATCTGAGCAATCGCATTCGCGTGCTGCGCCCCATGGGTGGACTCAATCGGGCGCGTGTCAGCGTGCATGTGGAAAACTTGCAACCCCATGCCAAAGGCGCGACGTTCGATCTGGTGACCACCCTGGATGATCAACTCGGGCCGCTGTGGGAGGCGCAAAGCCAGATGCTGTGCCGAGGGGTCAAACTCGAAGGCGAGCCCGTGGAGGAAGTGTTGGCGTCGACGCTGACGCTCACGCAAGTGGCCCAGTGGAAGGCGCCAGCGGATATTGGCCGACAATACGCCAAGGTGTCCGGGGACTACAATCCGATTCACCTGAGCTCGGCCAGCGCCAAACTGTTCGGCTTTCCATCGGCCATCGCCCATGGGCTTTGGAACAAGGCCCGCACATTGGCCGCGCTGGCCGAACATCTGCCGGCGGCAAACATCGAGATCGCGGTGCAATTCAAAAAGCCGGTTCGCCTGCCCAGCGAAGTCGCATTGCTTTCCAGCGCGGCGGGGTCCAGTGGTGATCTGCAATTGATCGGGGCTGGGGATCTTGAACACATGGTCGGGCATTGGCGACCGGTTGCCTGACAGATCAACAGGTCGCAGCCTGCGGGGCTGCGATCTTTTCGGCTCCCAAACATGGTCAATTGTGTATATATCACTTAAGTTTTCTCCCTCCTCGCCTTCTCCCTCTCCAGCCACACCCTTCTTGATTTAAAAGGCATTTTCACCCGCGGCTAACCCCAAGGTATTAGCCCTTAGGCAGCACGCGCGCGCGTGTATAAAACGGTTTAATACCAAGTGGGGAATGGCGTTGCAGAAGCCTTGCGATTGATATGTGGACAACGGACGGAGGCATGGCCGGCGACAGAACCGGTCAGCCATCGAAGACAACGACGTTGTTACAGGTGCAAGGACTTTCAATCATGAAAACTCAAGTTTTGTGCAAATCCGCAATTGCATTGGCGCTCATTCTCTCGCTAGGTCTGGCCGGTTGCAGCAGCGGCGGTGGCGGTCATGACAGCAGCTCCGACAGTTCCTCACCCGATGGCCAGACCTCTGCGGGTGCTGGTGGTGCAGCCGGTGGTTCAGACGGCACCGCTGGCACAGGCGGGGCAGGTACAGGTGGAACAGGAGGCACTGGCGGTGGCGGCACCACTGACCCGACCAGTCCGACCAATCCAACCGACCCCACCAACCCGACCAATCCAACGGTAACGCCGCTGGTGACCACCACCCTGCTTCAGGACGTCGGCACCACTGTCGGTGGCGTCGGCGATGGCGTAGGGCAGATCGGCGATTCGCTGGGCTCGGTTCCGGTGGTCGGTGGCGTGGTACAAAGCGTGGTCAACACCACCGGCAACGTGGTCAGCACATTGGGTGACGGCGTGGCCGATGGCTTGGGCAAACTCGGCACCGATCCGAATGGCCTCGGTGTCACCGCCTCGGCAGTCGGCGGCGTCGTGCAGGATGTCGGTGACGGCGTTTCCGATGTCAGCGGCAAACTCGCGACCGCCACCAACAGCGTGCCGGTGGTGGGTGGCGTAGTGACCCGCGTTGCGCCGGTGCTCGATGGGGTCGGCGAGCGAGTCACCATGCTTGGCGACACGTTGAGCACCGCGACCACCAGCGGTCCGCTGGGCTCAGTGACCCAGGAAGTCGGCAACAAACTGGTGCCGGTGATCGCCATGGTCGAGAGCACCACCGACAAGGTCGGCGACGCCACCGGCCTGGGCGATCCGCTCAAGGGCATCGTGCAGAAAGTCGGCGACACGGTTGATGGCATAGGTGGAAAAGTCACCGATGCCGGCAACGGCAACGCACTGACCAACACCGTCGGTGGCACCCTGAGCAACACCGGCACAGCGGTCGGCAAGGTCGGAGGCCTGCTGGCCAACGGCAGCGGATCTGGCGGCGGCCTGGGTGGCAACGGCCTGTTGGAAACCGTCGGCGGCGCTGTGGTCAACGTCGGTAGCGGGCTGAACATCGGCAACACCAATGGCGTGGTCAGCGCGGTCGGCGTGAACGGTGCGGCAGGCGGTAATCTGATCGCCTCGGTGGGAAGTGCTCTGGGCGGTAGCGGTATCGCCAATACCGGACCGACCGCGGCGCTGGGCACCGTCGCCACAAGCATCGGGGCCGCGATCAATCCCGTCACCACTGGCGTGACCGGCCTGACCCAAAACATCGGCAGCGCGACCGGCATTGGCTCCCCGGTCGCCAGCCTCACCGGCCAGGTCGGCGGCGCCGTTGCCAACCTCGGCGGCGCGATTACCGGCAGCAACGCCAACCCGGTTGTCGCCGCAGTCGGCACCACAGTCACCACCGTGGGCGGCACCGTTGCGGCGGTCGGCGGGCTGGTCAACAGCGGCACCGGCACCGGCACCTCCGGTGGCCTGGGCGGCGTGTTGGGTGGGCTGACCGGCGCACTGGGAGGAAACCAACGCTGAATTGCACCTGGCCGATTCGACGGCCTTACCTACAGCGCCTACGCTTGGTTGGAGGCGGAAGATTCTGATCAGTCTTCCGTCTTTTTCTTTGGGTCACGAAGACCCACGCGACACAGCGGTTTGAACAGGGAGTGTCCTATGCGCATTTTGCCTTGCCTGCTGTTACTGCCCCTCAGTTGCACCGCTTTCGCCGACACCCTCCCCAGCTTCCTCAACAGCAACGACACGATCCGCAACCTGCCGGTACCCAACCTGCCCGCCGACGCCTATCGTCCAACAGCCGCCCCCCTGCAAGTGCCGGAGCCCGGCGCCACACAAGCGCAACCGTTGATGATGGGTACCAAGGTCAATCTCAAAACCGTGCAGATCGAAGGCGGGACCATTTACCCGCTGACGGAACTGGCCGCCATTTACCAACCGCTGCTGGGCCACGAAACCAGCCTGGCCGACCTGATCGAAGCGACCCGCAACATCACCCGCCGCTATCAACAGGATGGCTACTTGCTGTCCTACGCGTTTCTGCCACGGCAGTCGTTCGATATCGGTGTGGCGCGGGTGGTGCTGGTGGAAGGCTACATCAGGAATTACCAACTGCAGGGCGACATCGGACGGGTCAAAGGCCTGCTCGACAAACTGGTGGCCAAACTCCAGACCGAACGGCCGCTGACCCGCAAAACGTTCGAACGTTACACCACGTTGATGAGCCGAATACCCGGCGTGACCCTGCAAGCGCAAGTCCCGCCGCCGGGCACCACCGATGGCGCGACCGACCTTATCGCCCAGGCCAGCCGCAAGCCCTTCACCAGCAGCCTGAGCACCACCGACGACAACCGCAACGGCACCCAGGCCTTGCTCGGCGTGAGCAGCAACTCCCAGACCGCCATGGGAGAACAACTGAGCCTCAGCGGCCTGTTTCCACCGGGGGATGACGATGAACATTACTATCGTCTGGACTACAACCAGTTCCTCAATGCCGAAGGCACGCAACTGGCACTGTCCGCCTCCCGCTACCGCGCCGACCTTGGTACGAATATCAGACTCGATAACGGCCTTGAGCTCGAACCCCACCGGGAAAACGACCGGTATTCCATTGGCTTCAGCCATCCGGTCATTGCCTCGCCCAACGAACTGCTCAGTGCCGGCGCGCGGTTATATGCCGTCAACGACAAGACCCGCTACAAAGTGGTGGGTTTCCCGCTCAGCGTTGAAGAACGCACCGACGTCCGCGCCCTGGCGTTCGAAAGCGATTGGCGCAAGGCCGATGCGCAACAACTGCGCATCCTCAGCGGCGGGCTGTATCAAGGACTCGACAGCATGGGCGCAGAAACCAACAACAGCGCCCTCGACCTGGACTTCTTCCGTCTGCGCCTGTCAGGGGTGCAAAGCGATAAATTCTTCGACCACTGGCAAGGCGTGCTGTCGGCCGCGTGGTACTGGAGCGACGACACCCTGCCCGACAGCGAACGCGCTGTGTTCGGCGGACAAAACTTCGGCCGCGGCTACCCTGACGACCAGGCATCCGGCGACAAGGGCTGGGGCGCGGCTTACGAAGTGAACTACAGCTTCAACCGCGACGGGAACTGGGTCAGGGTCCTGCAACCTTATGTGGTCCTGGACCGGGCCAAGACCTGGTTCAACCAACTGCCGGTCAAAGGCAGCGACATGTCATCGGCAGCCGTGGGTTTGCGATTTGGCGATGCCAGGTACTACAACATTGCACTCGAGGCGGCCAAACCCATGTCCGATGAGGCACTGGATACCTTCAACCGCAAGCCGCGGTACAGCATCAGTTTCAGTTATCAGTTGTAGGGTGGGTGAGGGATGGGGGCATCTTTTGGAGAATGGTCGGCTGTCAGGCCGTCATCGCTGGCAAGCCAGCTCCCACAGGGTTGGAGTGCATCTGGTAGGGATTGGTTGGCTGTCAGGCCGGCATCGCCAGCAGGGCTGGCTCCTACAATTGGATTGGGGACATCTGATAGAGGTTGGTCGGCTGTGAGGCCGTCATCGCTGGCAAGCCAGCTCCCACAGAAGAGCAAAAGCAATAGCAGAAGCAGAAGCAGAAGCAGAAGCAGAAGCAGAAGCAGAACACCACCCAACCGCCGTTGCTTCTCACCACTCAACAGGCCAAGCGTTAGCTCGCCTGCAGCTTTTGATCTTGATCCACCCGCCCCCTCGGCAGGCTGAGTGGAGGCGTTTATCCGGGGGTGGGCGCGCAGCGCCGTGCGGCGTAGCCGCACACATCGAGAGGAGGTCGTCGCGAAGCAGACCGGAGGCGATGCCCCCGGATGAATGCCGGAGCGAAGGAACCCCGAGCCTCAGCGAGGGGCCGTACGTACAGGGCGAGACTTTTTGGTTACTTTTGTGTCGTTTGACAAAAGTGACCCGCTGTAAAAGCGGAACCATAAGCCGCCGTTACCGGAGGAATGGATGTGTACGCAACCAACCAAGAGCCTGGTCGGCCCAGAGGCCGCCAAGGCCAAGACCGCAATCACCCCTTGACCAAATAAACCTGCGGCAAAGGAAAAAGATTATTCAACGTCTCCAACAACCGCACGTGATAAATCGGCTTGCGAAACAAATCCAGCACCTGCAAGCGCAACATGTCACTGACATCATCCATGTCCGCATGCCCCGACATCACAATCACCGGCAAATGCTGACGCGACGTATGCTCGCGCAACCGCTTGATCAACGACATGCCACTTTCCTCCGGCATGCGCAGATCAGTGATGACCAGCGCAATATCCGGATGCTGCGTCAGCGTTTGCAGCGCCAGCTTGACCGATGTCGCCGTGAAACAAACGAAGCCCTCACCCTCCAGCAACTCCGCCAACTCAAGCACTGCGTCCTCTTCGTCATCGACCAGAAGAAGTTGCTGTCGTGGCGCTGCTGGAGCATTCATAAGGCAACCCTGCATTGGACTGAACGCTGACTTTGGATCACTCGAAACAGGCGCATGGCTGACTGTTACAAAGCAGCCTTGATCGATGTAAAGGTAGTGGAAATGGCGGTCTTGACGCCTGAGCTGAACCCGGCGAGAACCACCGCCACCATGGCCGCAATAATCGCATACTCAATACCCGAAGCACCCTCGGTATCCTTGACCAGCCCCTTGTAGAAAACGAACTCCGATTTGACCTTCTGAACCAGCTTGGAAAAAGGCATGACATGTCTCCTGAAGCACCCGGGTGTTGCACAAGCGCAACATGATTCCCCTATGCCAGCATCAGCATTGTCGGCATTCCCCCTTCCAACAACTGTAACAACGCATTAATACGAAAGTATTAGTCGTTTCGTTGACGTCAAAAAACCCTGCATTTCATCGAATTCTTTAACTTTGCCCAGATATTTCGCTCTGGGTAATGGCGTTTTGCTCTAGCTGCGCTACGGTCAAATAGCGAAATCGTTTTATGTTCATAGCTGCCTGATTGCGAAGTTTTCTCGTTGGAAAGCGAGGCTTTAAGCAGCAGGAAAGGGAGAGCCGTCATGAACAGCCGTTTCATCCTGGGTCTTGCCGGATTATCTCTGGTGGGTGCGGTCATTGCCGGTTACCTGGGCTTCACACTGACCCGCCAACCCGTCGCCGCGCCCGTTGTGCAAACCGGGACCGATACGACCACCGCCACCGTACAAACGACCGCGCCTGTTGAAGAAGACACCACTCGCCAACCCGTCGTAGTACTGCAACGGGACATCGCGCCGTTTGTACAAATCACCGCCGACGATGTCGCCCTGGAAAAACTTCGTACCGTCCCCGCGGGCAGCCTCACCCAACTTGACCAGGCCATTGGCCGCACGCCTTGGCGCGCCCTTCGCGCCGGCAGCTGGCTGAGCGATGAAAGTTTCGAAGCTGGCAGTAACTTGGCGCGGATGATTCGTCCCGATGAACGCGCTCTGGCCGTCGCCGTGGATGAAGTGATCAACGCCGGGGGTCAACTGACGCCGGGCGATTATGTCGATGTGCTGCTGTTTTTGCGCGGCGACGCCATCAACCTGCAACCGTCGGCGCAACTGGTGGTACCGGCCTTGCGTGTACTGGGCGTGGGCGAGCAAATGGGCTTGACCAATAACGGCCAGCCCGCCAGCCCGGCTCGCAGTAACGACGACAAACTCAGGCAGGAACAACAACGCGCTGGCGCCCGCACCGTGCTGCTCGCCGTGCCCGAACAACTGCTCAGCCGCTTGATGCTCGCAGCACAGGCCGGGGTATTGCGCCTGGCGGTGCGCAGCGCCGATGAAAAACGCCTGGCCCGTTACTGGGCCGGCCAGAGCGAATCCCCGGCCAACATCGCCAACGCCAATCGCGAACTGGTGCAGTTCAATCAACTGGCCATGACAGCTCCTCCCAAACCGATCACCAACAGTGGCGCAACCACACCACGCAAGTCCGCTGTGGAAGTGATCCGCGGTAATGAAATCACTCAACAGACCCCCTGAATCGAGCAAGGACGCCTTTTAATGCGCAGACGTTTTACGCCGTTGTTCAACGGCTTGATCTGGGCCACCTTGCTGGGCAGCTTACCGCTGGCGTCAGCAACCGCTGCAACCGGCAGTTGCGCCACGCTCGGCCCATTGCCGGCCGCGCTGGAAGTGGGCGAAGGGCAGCAACAGGAGTTGCAATCGCCCGTAGCGATTACCCGGATCGCCGTGGGTGACCCGAAAATCGCCGATGTGCGGGTCAACGGCAATCAGGCGTTCCTGATCACCGGCGTCGCCTCCGGCACGACCAGCCTGATGGTCTGGACGGCCTGCGCCAGCGCACCCCGCCAAAGCATGGTGTTCGTCCAGGGTCGCGCGACGACGGCCATGACCACCGCACGACAGCTACCCTCCGCTGATCCCTTGCTGCCATCGCAGGTACAGACCGACATTCGCTTCGTCGAAGTCAGCCGCACCAAACTCAAGGAAGCCAGCACGTCGATCTACGGCAAAAGCTCGAACTTCCTGTTCGGCTCCCCCGGCACGGTGCCGAACACCGCGGTGACACCACGGGTATTCCCGCTGCGCAACCTTGACCCGCGCATTGCCGTGCCGAGCATTCCGCTGGCCAATGATATGTACAACATCGTCGCCGGTGGCGGTAACTTCCTCGCGATCATCAATGCCATGGAGGGCAGTGGCTTCGCCTATACCCTGGCCCGGCCGAGCCTGGTGGCGCTCAGCGGACAAAGCGCAAGCTTCCTGGCGGGCGGTGAAATTCCGATCCCGATTCCCAGCGCCAACAGCGACAGCTATTCCATCGAATACAAGGAATTCGGCATCCGCCTGACGCTCACACCCACTGTGATCGGCAATGACCAGATCGCCCTCAAGGTCGCACCCGAAGTCAGCGAACTGGACTACAACAACGCGGTGACCATCGGCGGCACCACCGTGCCGGCCTTCACCATTCGCCGCACCGACACCAGCATCTCCCTGGCCGACGGCGAGAGCTTCGTCATCAGCGGCTTGATCAGCACGCAAAACACCTCGCAGGTGAACAAGTTTCCGGGGCTGGGCGACATCCCGATCCTCGGTGCGTTCTTCCGCAGTTCCGCGATCAATCGCGAAGAACGGGAACTGCTGATGATCGTCACCCCGCACCTGGTGCAACCATTGGCGGTGAATGCACAGCTGCCATCGCTGCCCGGTGAAAAACTGCGCAACTACGATCCCAACTGGTATCGCCTGTACTTCCTTGAAAACGGCGACTTCGATAAACGCAGCGGGCTATCGCAATGAGCCAGAACCTCAGCCAGACCTTTCTTGCGATCACGCGCAACAGCACCGATCTTGAATGGCTGCAAGGCGCCCTCGCGCCGTTGGGCCAGGTGGTCAGTGCCGGGGGCGGTAGCCTCGATGAACTGCTGGCGCTGGTCGACGTGACCTTCGCCAACCTGGTGTTCGTGGGCCTTGACCGTGAACACGTGGTCGCGCAGTGCGCGTTGATCGAAGGCGCGCTGGAAGCCAAACCGATGCTGGCCATCGTCGCGCTGGGCGACGGCATGGACAACCAACTGGTACTCAATGCCATGCGGGCCGGCGCGCGGGACTTTGTCGCCTATGGTTCACGTTCCAGTGAGGTCGCCGGATTGGTGCGGCGCCTGAGCAAGCGCCTGCCGGCCGTGGCGCCCAGCAACCATTTGGGCGGTCTGACCGTGCTGTATGGCGTGCAGAGCAATGCCGACGGTGCGCTGCTCGCCAATCACATGGCGCAAGTGGTGCAGAAGAGCGGCCAGCAGACGCTGCTGCTCGACCTCGGATTACCCCGCGGCGACAGCCTGGCCTTGCTCGGTCTGGAGAGTTCGTTTCATTTTGGCGATGCCTTGCGCCATGTCCGCCGCCTCGATGCCACGCTGATCGACAGCGCCTTCACCCGCTGCGAAGTCGGCCTGCGCATCCTCGCCTACGCCAACAACGATGAACCGCTGGAACACACCAGCGCTGCCGAGTTGTACATGCTGCTCAGCGCCCTGCGCCAACACTTCCAGCACATCGTGGTGAACCTCACCGGCCAGCCCGACAGTGAAGCCCTGCGCACCTTCGTCAGCCATTGCGACAAGCTGTTGTGGTACACCGACCAGAACGTGCTTGATTGCCGCCGCAACCTGGCGGTGCTCAACCTGTGGCGCGAAAAAGGTGTGAAGCTCGATCACGCCAAACTGCTGGTCGACCGTTATCTACGCAGCGTGGCGCCGGACTCAGATGCCCTGGGCAAAAGCTTCGGTATGGAAATCATCGCCACCCTGGCCTACTGCCCCGAAGTGCGTCTGAATGCGAAGAACCAGGGTGTGACCCTGTTTGAACTGGCACCCCGGGAAGTCCTCACCCAAAGCCTGCGCACCCTCGGTGAACGCCTGGCCAAACGCTCCGAAAGCCTGGCCAAACCCAAGTCCTGGTTCAGTCGTTTGAGAGGTGTGCAATGAACGCAGAAAAACTGTTCGGCGCCAGCCCGCGCGCGGTGGTCGGCAATACCGATCATGAAGGCCTGAAACTGGTGCTGCACCGCTACATCATCGATGCCATCGAAGAGTCCGGCAAAAACCTGCTGGAAGGTTCGCGGCAAGTGTTGTCGCAGTTCGTCATCGACAAAGTGGCCGAATACATCGCGCGCCTGCACCTGGCGATTTCCCGCTACGAGATGGAGCGCCTGGCCGAAGAAATCGTCGACGAGCTCACCGGTTTCGGCCCGCTGGAAGTGCTGCTGCGTGATTCAGCCGTGACCGAAATTCTGGTCAATGGCCCGCATCGGGTGTTCATCGAGCGTGACGGTGTGCTGCACCAAAGCGATTTGCGTTTCATCGATGCGCACCACGTCGAACGCGTCATGCAACGCATTCTTGCGCCACTGGGACGCAGGCTCGATGAGTCATCGCCGATGGTCGATGCGCGCCTGCCGGACGGCAGCCGGGTCAACGCGATCATTCCCCCGATTGCGCTGGACGGCCCTTGCCTGTCGATTCGAAAGTTCCGCCAGGACATGCTCAAGAGCACCGACCTGATGGCCATGCAAACCATCGATCAAGCGATCTACGAATTCCTCCAGGAAGCCGTGGGCAAGCGCTGCAATATCTTGATCAGTGGCGGCACCGGCACCGGCAAGACCACGCTGCTGAACATCCTCAGCCAGTTGATCAACCCCCATGAACGCCTGGTGACCATCGAAGACGTCGCCGAATTGCAACTGGGCCACCCGCACGTGGTGCGCCTGGAAACCCGCCCGCCGAATGCCGAGGGCCATGGCGAGGTGAAGGCCAGCGACCTGATTCGCAACGCCCTGCGGATGCGTCCGGACCGGATCATCCTCGGCGAGATCCGCGGTGTCGAAGTGGTCGACGTACTGACGGCGATGAACACCGGCCACGACGGCTCCATGAGTACCGTGCACGCCAACAATGCCCAGGATGCTTTGCTGCGCCTGGAAACACTGGTCGGTCTGACGGGCCGCAGCATCGCCGAACGGACCTTGCGCCAGATGATCTGCGCCGCGCTGGACGTGGTGATTCAGTTGACCCGCATGCCCGACGGCCGCCGTTGCGTCAGCGAGGTGGTGGAGGTCATCGGCATCCGCGAAGACGTCTACGTGACCAATACCCTGTTCCGCCTCGACCGACGCAGTGGCTTTGGTTTCCTGCGCGAGGCGCTCAACCCGGCTGGCGACAAATTGCGTCGCGAGTCGACGCTCTCCCCTATCGCGTACTGAAGGCCACGGCATGCTCAAACCGCTGCTGCTCATCGTCGTTTGCCTGGCCTTGCTGGGCCTGTCGGCGCGTTTGCTCTATCGCGGCCTGCGTCAACCCGGCACCCAGCGCGTGCTGGAGCGCTTGAGCCAAGGGCAACCGGAACGGGTGGCGCACAAAACCTCATGGTCGGCGCTGGAGCGGGCCTTCTTGCGCGCAGGTCTCGGGCGCCCGACCGAACGTATCGAACAGTGGCTCGCCCTGTGGGGGCTGCTTGTTTTAGTCGCCGTCGTAGCGGGCGGCTGGATCGGCTTGCTGTTGGCGTTATTGCTGCCGCCCTTGCTCCTGAAAGTGTTTGTCGAATGGCGCTACCAACGTCGGCTAAAGCGCATGATCGAACAATTGCCGCCGCTGCTCGATCACACCGTGCGCAGCCTGAAGTCCGGACGCACCCTGGCCGATGCCGTGCTGGGTGCGATCGATGCCGCCCAGGACCCACTGAAAAATGCCTTGGGCCGGGTGCAACGCAACGTACAACTGGGCATCAGCCTGCCCGATGCGGTATCGGACTTCGCCGAACTCTACGACAAAGACGAACTGCGTCTGTTTGCCCTCGGCCTGAAGGTCAACCACCGCTACGGCGGCAACGCCAGCGAATTGCTGGAAAACCTGATCAAGATGATCCGCGAACGCGAACAGGCGGCGCGTCAACTGAGCGCCATGACCGGCGAAACCCGCGTCACGGCGGTGGTCCTGGCGGCGTTGCCGGTCACTGTCGCCGGCTACTTCCTGATCGCCAATCCCAGATACCTGATGACCATGTGGAGCGATGGCTCGGGGCAAATGATGCTGATGGCCGCGCTGGGCTTTCAGGTGTTTGGCTGTCTGGCGCTGTGGCGCATGTTGCGTAGCCTATGAACCTGTCATTGCTGTTGAGCTCGCTGCTGTTTCTGTTGGCATCGCTGATGCTGCTCAGTGTCGTGCTGGAACTGCGTCGGCGTGCCCGCCAAGTGGTGCAACGGCTGGACGGTAAAAACCCGGCGGATAACCGCTTCAACCAATGGCTGCATGCGCTGGGCAACAGTCGTGTGGGCCGGCAAACGGTCAGCCTCGATAACGAAACCCAAACGCTGCTCAACGCCCTCGGCTGGCGCACCGCCCGCAAACGCTCGATCTTCGCGGCGTGCCAAGTGGGGATTCCGGTGCTGGCACTGGCCCTGAGTGCACTGATCCAGGGGCTGTTCTTCCCGCAGGTCGCCAATCCGTGGATTGTCCCGGCATTTGCCGTTGGCATCGGTTATCTGCTGCCAAAACGTCTGCTTGCTGCCGCCGCTCACCGTCGGCGGAAAAAACTGGCGATCGAAATCTCCACCTTCATTCCACTGCTGCGCATTCTGTTTGAGTCGGGCATGGCCGTGGAGCAATCGCTGCGCGTCTTGAGCAACGAAGGCAAACAACTGCTGCCGATTCTGACCCATGAATTACGCCTGGTGCTGACCCGCGTCGACTCCGGCCTGGAACTGGCCGAGGAGCTGAACAAGGCCTCGCGCATGCTCGCGGTGGACGAATTCACTGACACCTGCGTGATCCTGCAACAGCTGATACATCAGGGCGGCGGCGCGATGAAATCCCTGCTGGCGCTCAAGTTATTGCTCGATGATCGGCGCCTGACGCGCCTGCAGGAATACATCTCCAAGATGTCCGCGAAAATGTCCGTCGTGATGATGCTGTTCCTCTTCCCGGCGTTATTGATCGTCCTGGCCGGCCCGGGGCTCACCGCCCTGGCCCGGGCTTTTGCTTCGTAGAGGGATTCTGATGAAAGCACTGATTGCCGGTTTGAGTCTGCTGTTGCTCAGCGGTTGCGCGAGCACCGGTCAAACACCCTGGAGCGCCCTGACCGACTCCGCCAGTTGCAGCAAGCTGAGCTCCGAGCAACAGCTGTCGCTGAACCTGGCCGAGGACATGGCCAAGGAAGGCAAACTGCACGCCAGCCTGGCCAACCTGCAAAGCCTGCCGGACAACCTCGCCGATGTGCGCCTGCGCAAAGCCAAGGTCTACCGATTGCTCGGCCGCAGCGAAGCCGAACCGTTGTACCGCAGCCTGCTCGGCGGTTGCATGGCCGCCGAAGCCGAACACGGCCTGGGCCAACTCGCCGCCGCCAGGGGCGACAACGGCCTGGCGCAGGCCCACTTGCAACGGGCCGCGCGACTGGCGCCCACCGACGAAAAAATCCGAAATGACCTGGGCGTGGTGTACCTCAACCAACTGCGTGTCGAAGATGCCCGATTCGAATTCCTCACCGCCATGGAACTCAAGCAAAGCGACCTGCTGGCCGCGCAGAATCTGGTGACGCTGCTGATCTACCAGGACGACTGGAGCCGCGCTGCCGAACTGGTCAGCCGCCTCGGCCTGAGCCCGGCGCAAGTCACCGAAGCCCAGGCCCGCGCGGAAAAACTCAAGACCCCGGCCAAACCTGCCGCGACCGCCGCCGCGCAAGTTGCAGCGGTCACCACCGTGCCCCTTCAGTAGGGAGATCCCAGGATGAAATCCACTACCCTCTGCTGCCTCGGCCTCCTGGCCTTGCCACTCAATGCCCACGCTATCGGCCCTGGCCCCGCGTCACCGCAACAACAGGAAACCGAAGGCTGGTTGCAGCTGCAAAGCAGCAATATGGCCGCCTCCCAAAAAACCCAAACCGCCACCGCGACCGAACGGGAACTGGCCATGCAACGCTGGCTCAAGAGCTACCAGCATGAGATTCCGGCGTTTTTTGATCAGGATGCGGGGGGTGCGGTGGACAGTGGGTCGGGGGAATAGCCGCACCTGACTAATCGTGGCGCGGGAGCACGCTCCCTCGCCACAGGATGGGTTGGAATGCATCTCTGCCGTCGATGAACGCTAACGCGGCCTACTACGGCGGATCGAGATTATCCAGCGCCCGATTCACCGCCAGTTCACCCAGCATGATGATCTGCGCAATGCCCAGCAGCGCATTGCGATGCGGACTGTCCAGAAACCCTGCAAGGTCACTGGCCATGACGCTGGCCGAAGCCAGGGATTCGCAGGCGTGGGCCAACAGGGTTTCGGTGTTGATATCGGGAACGATGGCAAACATCGTGCTGGGTTGGCGTGATAACGCCGCGTCTTTCGAGGGATTGAGATGGTAGTCCAGCGCACGGTCGGCGGCTTCGTGGAGTTTTTTCGAGTAGGCGGATTCGTAGGGGGACGCGGGGTCGGTATCGGGGGGATTTGGGATTGGTTTGATCATGGTGGAGCTCCATTCGAAGATTGGGAGTTCGCCATCACTGCGACCAAGCAGAAGGGTGGCGAACTGAACGCAGGTTGGTCGACCAGGGAATGGAAACCCGGCAGGGCCGAAGCCCTCCCACGCACAGCTCGCCATTAAGCAAGCACGAAAATGCCGCTCGCGCGGCACTGTGCGCCATTCTAAACCCGGGCGACCAAACCCGATCACTGATTTTGCAGTGACAGACAAAGGCTAGAGATCGCAGGTCCGACGGACAACCTGAAAAACGTGTGGGAAGGTTCTGGTGTTTTTATTGGCGGTTAAACAACTTTGCCTGTTCTACCGTCATCGCTGGCAAGCCAGCTCCCACAGGGACGGAGTACGCCTGGCAGAGATAGGTTGGTTGGCAGGCCGCCATCGCCAGCAGGGCTAGCTCCTACAGTTGGATTGGGGTGGCTGAGAGAGATTGGTCGGCTGTCAGGCCGCCATCGCCAGCAGGGCTAGCTCCTACAGTTTGGAATGCGTACAAACCAGACAAACAGGCCGGCCGGTAGGCCGCCTCGGCCCTCTTGATTCACCCGCCCCATCGGCAGGCTGAGTGGAGGCGTTTATCCGGGGGTGGGCGCGCAGCGCCGTGCGGCGCAGCCGCACACATCGAGAGGAGGTCGTCGCGAAGCAGACCGGAGGCGATGCCCCCGGATGAACGCCGGAGCGAAGGAATCCCGAGCTTTAGCGAGGGACCGTACGTAAGGGGCGAGACCTTTTGGTTCCTTTTGGCTGGGCCGGCACTCCGGGCGTTTGCCAAAAGGGACTCGCCGTAAGGGCGAAACCACAAGTGGCCGTTACCGCAGCAACGGATATGCACTGGATCAAAATCCCGGTCGGCTGTCAGGCCGCCATCGCCAGCAGGGCTGGCTCCCACAATTGGATTTGTGGTGCATCTGGAAGAGATTGATTGGTTGGCGGGGCGTCATCGCTGGCAAGCCAGCTCCCACAGGGGGTGAGGTACATTCCAGGAAATTTGTCGGTTGTCTGGCCGCCATCGCCAGCGAGGCGGGCTCCCACAGTTGAAATGCGTATAAACCAGACAAACAGGCCGGCCGGTAGGCCGCCTCGGCCCTCTTGATTCACCCGCCCCATCGGCAGGCTGAGTGGAGGCGTTTATCCGGGGGTGGGCGCGCAGCGCCGTGCGGCGCAGCCGCACACATCGAGAGGAGGTCGTCGCGAAGCAGACCGGAGGCGATGCCCCCGGATGAACGCCGGAGCGAAGGAATCCCGAGCTTTAGCGAGGGACCGTACGTAAGGGGCGAGACCTTTTGGTTCCTTTTGGGGCGTTTGCCAAAAGGGACTCGCCGTAAGGGCGAAACCACAAGTGGCCGTTACCGCAGCAACGGATATGCACTGGATCAAAATCCCGGTCGGCTGTCAGGCCGCCATCGCCAGCAGGGCTGGCTCCCACAATTGGATTTGTGGTGCATCTGGAAGAGATTGATTGGTTGGCGGGGCGCCATCGCTGGCAAGCCAGCTCCCACAGTTTGTTCAGTGAAAGACCAGTAAAACTCAATGCGCCGTAACCCTCTGCCGCATCCCCGAATTACTCGGCGACAACGCCAACGCCAACTGCGTGCGATTATGCATATGCGTCAACCGCAACACCTGCGACACATACAACTTCACCGTGTTCTCGGTAATCCCCAACTCACAGGCAATCTGATAATTGGTCTGCCCCTTGCCCACCAACCGCGCCACATCCAGCTGCCGAGGCGACAGCTGATTGAAAATCGCCGGGATCTCCTCCCGGTCAGCCTCACTGACCGCGCCGTCTTCCGAATCCGCAGTGCCTGAGACAAACGGAGCACGGCGAACCCGATCCAGATCCTGATACAGGTCATCGATCGATTCCGACAAATACTGCAACTTCTGGTTCAGATGCCCCAGTTGCAACGTCTTGTGCCGCTCCTGCAAGGCTATTTCCTGGCGCTGCAAGCCTTCGAGCAACTCACCCAGGTCAATCGGCTTCTGATAGTAATCGGCAATACCGGCTCGCAGTGCCTTGATCACGTCCTGCTTGTCGGCACGCCCGGTGAGCATGATCGCTTCGAATGCACGGTGCTTGCCGGACAGGCGTTGCAGCTCCTGAACCAGTTGAATCCCGTCCAGCCCAGGCATGTGCAAATCACACAGCACCAAACCGATGTCAGTGTCTTCGTTGAAACGTTCGATGGCTTGATGAGCGGACTCACAAGGTACACAACGGTAGCCGCTGCTCTCGAGAAATTCGCAGAGTTCTTCAACGATCAATGGCTGGTCGTCGACCACAAGGACTTTTACTGCTGAGATACGCTTGTTCACGTGCAACTCCCTGCAAGGTCAAAAGGCTGACCGTTCCTGTACATGCAGCCGCTGGCTGTACAGCTACTTGTTGTATGAAAGTAGTCGTACTTTTCGACTCTGTACAAAACCGAATGACTAGCGGAGCCAGGCAAACGTCAACAGCAACCCCACCAACAGGAAGGGCGCAAAGGGCTGTTTTTTTGACATTCCAGGCTCCAAGTACAGCAAACGATCTCTAAGCCCTTGACCGAAATGAAGCCAGACTCTTGGCGCCAGCAGCAGCCATACGACACTGGCCAATCCTGCACCGATAAACACGCCTAAAACATGCCGACCGTCGGTCGCCAGCCCAAGGGCGATCATGAGTTTTACATCACCACCGCCGAGTTTTCGCATGGCGTAACCGGGTAAGGTGAAAGCCAGCGCGAGCAATGCCGCCCAGCCACCCTGCTCTGCCGGCGCGCCCAGCCAGGTGCTGCCGCTCCACAGCAGATACGCCAATGCAAAAGCCCCTGCGCCCAGGGTCAAACTGTTGGCGATGTGCCGTTGCCGTGCATCCTGCGCCGCGCACAGTGCCAGCCAGATCAGTAGGACAATACTCTGCATCCGGTAAAAAACGTCCGTTTTGGCTGAATGATTCTATGCTGACATTACCTCGTGATGGTCAGGGTAGACGCACTCATGAAAACCAGCCTCCCCCACAAACAAAAAGGCGCCGCGGCGATTGAATTCGCCCTGGTGTTCGTCATCTTTTTCGCGGTGTTCTACGCAATCGTCACTTACAGCCTGCCGCTGTTGCTGATGCAGTCGTTCAACCAGTCGACTGCCGAAGCCGTGCGCCGAAGTGTGGCGCTGGACCCGAACACACCCGGTTATGAAGCCGCACTCAAGACCGTGGTCAAAGACGAACTGAGCCGACAATTGGCGTGGATTCCTGTTGCTCTGAATTTCAATGTCGATACGGATGCGACCACGACCTACACTGCCGGCGTGCTGAAGGTCAGTATCAACTACCCGACCACCAAATTGAGTGACGTCATCCCGTTTCTGACCTTGCCGGGGATCGGCCAGGTGCCGAACTTGCCAGCCACACTCACCGCCAGTTCGAGCCTGCAATTTTGAGTGCCGGCGACAAGCTCTTCGGGCGTCTGCTCAATCGCCATCCACCCGTGCCGCAACCTCTCCCGGAGCCAGTAGGCATGGGCGTCGGCTTGCAGATGCATCTGGATGCCGAAGGTCGTGTGCTGCATTTGACCGGCCCGTTGCGGCATTCGCTGGCCCAACAGACGCCCACCGCGCGAGCGCCGCACCTGCTCGATTTTCTCTTGCCCCATTGCAGCCTGGTGGTCGAGGGCGCACCCGCAGACTGGCAAGGCCAGAACCTGGACCTGGACTTTTACAGCCTCAGCGGCCACCCCCTGCATTTGCGCGGCTGGATTCAACCCTTGGCCGACGCCTGGTTGCTGCAACTGCTGGACATCGGTGACTTGCTCCTCGACCGTCGACAATCGCGTCTGCGCGAGCAATGCCAGTTGCTCGCGGTGCAGATCGGTGAGCAATTGCGCCTGTGCAGTCTGTCGCGTTTACCCGATGTACTGACCGATCAACTGCAAAGCCTGGCCCAGCGTTTTCACATCCCGTGCATCGCCCTGGCGTTGCTCGATGAAGAAGAACAGGGCTGGCAGATTCATCAGCACTATGCGGGGCTCGACGGGCCACAATTGTGGCAAAACGCTCAGCGCCTGGGCACCGGCCTCGACAGTTTGAACGGCTCCGCACCGCAGGCGCTTAGCCCCATTGAACACCCGCGCCTGCAAGCGATCTTCGCCAATGCCGAGGGTTTCGCCGTGCCTTATCACGATGCCCGGGGCGTGGTCGCCTGGCTGCTGTGCGGCTGCTACCCGGTGCAGCAGCGGGCGCCAGACGTCAGTGACCGCGACTGGCTTCAGTTCGCCGCCGCCCTCGCCGGCCCGCTGCTGGAACGCCTGCGCGAGCACCACCACCATCTGCAACTGGAACGCCTGGAGTCGCTGCAAGCGCTGCTCGGCACGGGTTGGTGGGAGATGTTCAGCGACAGCGCCCAAGTGCAACTGGCCCCTTCGCTCGCCGACGCTCTGAACCTTGCAGATGCCCGCTTGCCGTCAAACGAATGGCTTGATCTGGTGCATCCCGCCGACCGCGAAGAATTGCGCAGTCGCTTGCAAGCCTTACAGGACGAAGGCGTCCCCTTGCTGATGTGCGTGCGTTTGCATCGCCCGGGTTCGACGGCCGCGCCGATCTGGTATCGCCTGCAAGGCCAGGCTGTGGGTATCGGCAAAAACCGCCGTGTGGTGGGGTTCATGCTCGACATCAGCGATATCAAGAACCAGGAGCAACAGGCCGCGACCGCCCATGCCCGGCTGCACAATCTGATCGCCAGTTCCCCTGCCGTTATTTACGTGCAGCAGTATGTCGAAGGCGCGCTGCAACCGACGTTTTACAGTGACAGCCTGCTGCCGCTGCTCGGCTGGGGACTCGACGACTGTGGTGGTGCCGCGCTGGTGGACAAGGTTCATCCCGACGACCGAGACCGCTACTTCGAACGTAGCCGCTCGCTGCTGCGCGAAGGGTCGGTCAGCGTGCGCTATCGGTTGCGTGATTATCGCGGTGATTACCACTGGATCCTCGACGAAGCCAAACTGCTGCGCGATGACCTCGGCTTGCCGGTGGAGGCCGTGGGCCTGTGGCTGGACGTCACCGAAGTCACCCTGGCCGCCGAACAGGTCAAGCAAAGCGAAGAGCGCTACCGGATTCTGGTGGAAGACTCTCCGGCGATGATCTGCCGCTACCGGCCGGACCTGACCTTGACCTTCGGCAACCGGCCGCTGGCGACTTATCTGGAATGCGCGCCTGAGCAATTACCGGGGGTCGATCTGGGCAGTTGGATGTCAACTGAACAGCGGGAAGCGTTCCTCCAGCGCTTGGGCCAGTTGAGCCCGGAGTTCCCGGTGAGCACCGCGGAAATCAATCTGCAACTGCCCGGCCGCGAGCACGCCTGGTGGGTCTGGTCGGATCGCGGGGTGTTCGACGCGCAGGGCCGATTGCTCGAAGTTCAGGCCGTTGGCCGCGACAACACCGAAGTGCGCCGCTCCCAGCAACAGCTCACGCAAAGCGCGAAAATGGCCACGCTGGGTGAAATGGCCACCGGCCTGGCCCATGAAATCAACCAGCCGTTGAACGTGATGCGCATGGCCATCGTCAATGTGCTTAAACGCCTGAGCAACGGCGATGTGCAGGTCGACTACCTGACCGACAAGCTCAACCGCATCGACACGCAGGTGCAACGCGCCGCGCGGGTGGTCGATCACATGCGCGTGTTCGGCCGCCGCTCGGAGATCGAACAACACCCGTTCAACCCGGCCCAGGCCATCGAAGGCACGCTGTCATTGCTGGCCGAAGGCATGCGCGGCAAGGGCGTTGATTTGCGAATCAGTGAAAGCGCTTTTGAAGTACAGGTACGCGGGTATGTCGATCAGCTTGAACAAGTGCTGATCAACCTGATGGTCAACGCGCGGGATGCGTTGCTCGGCAAACGCGAAAGCAACCCAGATTTCAAACCCTGGATTGCGGTGTACGCCGAGCGAGACGAGCAATCGGTGCGGCTGTGGGTCGAGGACAATGGTGGCGGTATCGACCCGCGATTGCTCGAGCGAATCTTCGAACCGTTCTTCACCACCAAACCGGTGGGCGTGGGCACGGGCCTGGGGTTGTCGGTGAGTTACGGGATTGTCGAGAACATGGGCGGTAAACTCAGCGTCAGGAATTCGACCGAGGGCGCACGGTTCTGTATCGAGCTGCCGATTGTGCCGGCGGTTTAGATCGCCAGCGAAGGCCGGCCTGGCGGTTTGCAGCTCAGGTTGGCACCAACATCGACTTTGTTCAGGGTAATGCCCAGGTTGGCCAGGAGTCCGTCGAGAAGCGGATCGATCACCGGGCTTAGAAGCAGTTGAATCGTGCTACCCAAGGTGCTTTGAACACCATTGAGCGCTCCCGCCGAAACCACCAGCAAATCTCCCAGCAAGCTTGAACCGGTGGGTTTGTAGGCCTCGATCTGGATGCCTTCCAAGGCGGTTTTCAGGCTGTTTACGATGCTTTGTGTGCCCAAGCTGTAATACAGCGGCGGCTGCTTGATTTCCGGGGGCTGGTTGTAGACATGGTTACTTTGAGCGCTGGCCACCGAGGTGTCGACTTTCACGCCCAGACCGCCGCCATAAAACGGTACTCGGGGAAACAAGTTGCAGTTGAAGGCAACGCACCTGACCTTACCGATATCGATCAACGCCAAGGGTTGCACCACAACTTCCGCGGAAGATGCAAACGCATTGGCTGTATCGATCCTGCCGACTTTCAGCTTCACCAGCGAGGTGTTTGTCTGGGTAGTCAGGGTCTTGGTGGCATCGCTGGCGCAGCTGTAAGCGGTGACGCGGCTATCGGCCGCAGCCACCTCCAGCGCGATATCAATGGATGATGTGGGCAGGATTTTCAGATCGGTTGTGTTACAGGTGCCCAATAGACAGAACACAGAGCCAATTGCCCCGCCAAGATCAAGACTCAACACACTGTTCAAGGTACCGGTGAGCCCATTCACCAAAACATTGTTGTTGATAGCATTCTGCAGACCGCTGATACCGGAGAGCACTGGCAGGTTGAGTGAAAGAACTGTGCGCACCTGAGCGGTCCGGACGAAGATGCGGTTGGGGTCATTGATCTGACCATTGATCAGTGCCGGGTTACCGATGGCCGACAACTGCGGAGGTTCGATGACTTTGACTTTGACAACACCATTGACCAGACCGGGAATGTTCAACGGAATATCGGCCACGGCAGCGTTTTGACTGTTGGCCAGCTGCACAAACGCTTCGATCAGTTGAAACACCTGCAGATTGGTGTTGAGTCCCGAAGAAACAGTACCGCTCTGCACTTGCAGCAACTGTCCCAATGTTATCGAGGTATTGCCAGCCGCGGCCTTTAGACCGGTCAGTCCGCTGACCGCGATGCTAGCGGTGGGGCCACCGGCCTGGAGCACCGTTATCGCTGAGTCCAGTAACTTGCTCAGGGCGATATTTTTGTTCAGCAACTCGGTGTAGTTTCCGGCGCTGACATTCACGTCGACGGCCAGTTGATTGAGATAGCCCAATAGATTGATCTGGGTATCGACCAGTCCCTGCCAACTCGCAATGCTCAAGTTCAGGTTGCCTCCGAGCATCTGCCCCAGCAACCGATTCAGCGCAGCTGACTTGCTGGCGTCAACTACCAGTGCCGTACTGCCGATTGTCAGCATGGCCAGCGGTGGAAGGATTGCCGGAGTACTGACCGCTTTGGCTGTCAATTGGGTCGTCAGGTCGACGGGGCCAGCGCTCAACAGAGCATGGATCCCCGAGGCAATGCTGGTTGACACCGTATGGGTCACGATCACACGCACGGCGTCGGTTTTGCTGGAATCGACGGCAAAAACCCGCAGGTTGTCGGCCCCTGTCTGCAACGAACCGCAGTCAGTACTCAGGGTCATGCCATCGGCCGCTTTGTAGCCGTTGCGAGTGGCACTTTCCAGGGCATACCCCGACGCGCTAAGCGTCGGAGGCACACAATCACCATGACGGCCGACCGCCTCCAACGCGGCCACATCGGCTATGCGTTGCAACTTGCGCTGTTCCATGTAGAGCCTGCCGGTATCGATCACCAGCAGCGTGAACCCCAGCGCTATCGCCAGGGTGGCGGCCGCCATCAAACCGATTGCCCCCCGTTGCCGGGCCGGGCCGCGAAACTGCATGCGGGGAGACATGGCGCACTCCTTTGCCGGCGCGTTGCCGAGCGCTACCTCCATTGGTCAAGGCAGTGTAGACAAGGGTTGACGAGGCTGCTGGCAACTCGCCAGCCAAGACAACAAAAAACCCTGTAGGCGTGAGCCTGCTCGCGATGGCGTTGGATCAGTCAGCCTCTGTGTCGACTGACAATCCGCTATCGCGAGCAGGCTCGCTCCT
>NZ_RCOE01000180.1:0-5724 GCF_004321495.1 Pseudomonas sp. Sample_10 | reverse complement strand
TGCAGTCGGCGCTCCTCCAGCAGATTGTCGATGGTGCGGCGTTTGCTCAGGTTGGTTTTGGCTACTTCCACCACCGGCTCGGCATCGTCAGCCTCAACGGGGATGAAGTCGTCTTCTACGTCCAATTGCTCTTTGCCAGTGCTCATGTAGTTACTCCAGGCTAAGAAGGCCTTTGGGGCTCCTTATATCGACAATCTCCTGGCGGGTAAAAAAGATTTTTTCAATCGATGAATCGGTAATTCTAATAGAGCCTCAATCGTCCGAGGTCTTGTGCTTGTATTCACACAGGTCTTCGATACGACAACTGCCACAACGCGGCTTGCGGGCCAGGCATACATAGCGCCCATGCAGGATCAACCAGTGATGTGAGTCGAGCAGGTACTGTTTGGGCACGAACTTCATCAATTTGTGCTCGACCTCGACGACATTCTTGCCAGGTGCAATGCCGGTGCGGTTGCTGACCCGGAAAATGTGGGTGTCCACCGCCATGGTCAGCTGCCGGAATGCGGTATTGAGCACGACGTTGGCAGTCTTGCGGCCAACCCCGGGCAGGGCTTCCAGTTCCTCTCGGGTCTGCGGCACTTCACCTGCATGGCGCTCGACCAGCAACCGACAAGTCTCGATGACGTTTTTTGCCTTGCTGTTGAACAGGCCGATAGTCTTGATGTATTCGGACAGTCCTTCAACGCCCAACGCATGAATAGCCGCAGGGGTGTTGGCGACCGGAAACAGTTTTGCCGTGGCCTTGTTGACTCCAACGTCGGTCGATTGCGCCGAAAGAATAACGGCGATCAGCAATTCGAACGGTGAGGAGTAGGCCAGTTCGGTCTTTGGTTCCGGGTTGTCTTCATGCAGCCTGCGGAATATTTCCAGACGTTTTGCAGCATTCATGGGCAGTGCGTGTCCTCGAGGGCGTCAGTGTGAAGGTGTCGGGCGATGCCAGGCTTGCCATGCGGCGATTAGCAGACCCAGGAGAATAAAACCGCCTGGAGCCAGCGTAGCCAGGCGTAAGCCACCGTCGGTGGTCAGTCCCCAGCCTTGCCATTGCGCGTGCGTTGCAGCGACCAACCACGACAAGTGATGACCCAGTGTCCCGTAACCAATGAATTCGCGCAGCAGTCCGAGGCCGACCATCAGGGCGCCGAACAGCCCATACAGGCGCAGGCGGTCTCGCCAGGTGCTCTGAAAGAATCCGTTGTGTTCCAGCACGACACATTGCAAAGCAAGCAGCGCCGCATAGATCCCTATTTGATGATGCCATTGCAGCGACCAGACTTGTGCGCCGAGTTCCGCGCAACTGGTGAGCGTGGCCGAAAGCAGCACGCTTGCCCACAAATGCGTTGCCGGGAGCAAGCGTGGTCGCAAGATGTTCATGCCAAGGCCAAACGCGCTGATCACGACAACGAACATCAACCACAGGCCCAATGCGCTCGCCAGTGAGCCGGTGACGCCAATGAGCGGTGCGAGCATCAATGAGCACGGCAGCAACGATGTTTTACTCATGGCCGGCGCTCCCGAGCAGTTGTTGCCGATGCTCATCAAAATAACGCAGCGCGTCGTGGGTGGCGTTGATCACTGCTCGTGAGGTAATGGTCGCCCCCGCCATTTGATCGAACTGCCCGAGATCCTTTTTCAAGGCCCAGCCCTTGTCGTCAGGATCAAAACGAGACTTGCCGGTAAACGATTGGAGCCAGGCGTTGGGCCAGTCGGCGATTCGTGCGCCGAGCTCCGGGGTTTCCGCTTGTTTGAGTGTTTTGACGCCGATCAGCCTTGCGTTGGCGTCGATGGCAATCAGCAGGTCGATAGCGCCCGCGTAACCCAGGGTCTGGCTGCGCAGCAACACAGCGTACGGTTGACCGGCCTTGGTCGCTCGGTACCCGGCCATAAGGGTACTGTTGCCCAACGCGGTGTCCTGGAGTGTGAGCGGCTGTTCCAGCGGCTGATTGTCGTAGCTGGCATGGGGTAGCAGATCCAGCAGGTTGCGACTGTCGATCAAGCGCTGCTCGGCGGCGATGCGCGGCGCACTGTTGAGCTGCGCGAGATAACTCAGGCCTATGCCAAACGCGCCCAGTAAAACCAGGATCGCAACGCTCGACGCACGATTCATGATGCGCTCTGCTCCTGACGAGCGACTGCAAACCTCTCCAGCGCCGGAACGCAGAGGTTCATCAAAAGCACGGCGAAGGCGACGCCGTCCGGGTAGCCGCCCCAGGTACGAATCAGGTACGTCAACAGCCCGACCCCGGCGCCAAACAACAGGCGGGCTATGGGGCTTTTGGCGCCAGATACCGGTTCCGTAACGATGAAGAATGCCCCCAACATGGTTGCACCGGTGAGCAGGTGAAACAGCGGTGAACCGTGGGAGTCAGAGCCCGAGCCGTTCCAGCACAACAGACTGATGACGAACAGACTTGCCAGCATCCCGACCGGCGCATGCCAACTGAACACTTTACGTTGCAGCAAAAATGCGCCGCCGGCGAGGAATGCCAGGTTCACCCACTCCACACCGCGGCCGCCGAAGTGACCAAACGCCGGGTTCGCCGAAAACAGTTCGTCCATTGTCAGGCTTTTGTTGATCCGCAGACTGTCCAGTGCCGTGGCCCGGACCCACGCATCCGGTGCCTGTCCAAAGCCAAACACCTGTTGTAAAGCACTCGACAGGTCCATGCCGTGGGATGACGGCCAATGGGTCATCTGTTGCGGGAATGTCACCAGCACCAGAGCAACACCCAGCATCGCCGGATTGAACGGGTTCGATCCGACACCGCCATACAAGTGCTTGCCCAATACCATCGCGAACGCGGCGGCACTGACGGTCAGCCACCACGGACAATAGGGTGGCAGGGCCAACGCCAACAGGGTTGCGCTGACCAACGCGCTGCCGTCGCTCAAGCTGGCCCCGAGTGGTCGCTTGCGCAGGTGCAACATGGCCGCTTCGACCGACAATGCAGCGATGCCGGCCAATATCAGATTGATCAACACGCCCCAACCGTACAGCCAGAACATCATCAGTGCTCCGGGCAGGGTGGCCAGCAGCACCAGTTTCATGGCCTGCTGCAAGCGATCGTCAACTGACTCAAGAGACGGCATAGGCTTCCACCTGGCGTTCGGCCTCGTTGAGGGCACGCTGCAGGGCTTCGATCTGTTCGGCGGAGGCTTCGCTGGTCTGGGCTTTTTTAAGTTCGGCGCGGCGCATGGCCAGCTGGATTTTTGCCCGTTTCAACTCGGCATCGTTTGTCGCCGCTGCCGGACGCGGCACAGCAACCGGCGGCGCATCGCTTTCCAGTTGCGTCAACGTACGTTCGGCTGCTTCGAACTGCTGCTGCAGGACGACGAGTTGCGACTGCTGTTCAAAGGTGGGCGGATGGCCGAAAGCCTTCAGCGACTTGTGCAATTGTGCCCGGCTCATCGCGACGTCGATCTTGGCTTTTTTCAGCGCCGCATCGGCATTCGCCGTTTTTTGCGCGCGGACTCGTTCAAGGGCGGCTTGCACTGGATCGAGTGCGGCTTCAACGGGCTGCGGCGTTCGCTGCAAGCGAGCCTGGCGCTCGGCTGCCTTCTGTTGTTCTTCGCGTTGCAAACGGGCGTTGCGCTGTTCGAACCGGCGTCGTGCATGACTGCGCTTCTCGGCACGGGCTCGTTGATCGTCAAGACTGAATGCCAGACCACCGACAATCGGCACAACGGTCTCCATCGGCAGGGGACGCATCTCGATGCAATCGACCGGGCATGGCGCCACGCAGAGATCGCAACCGGTGCATTCGTCGATGATCACCGTGTGCATCAGTTTTGCCGCGCCGACGATGGCATCGACGGGGCAGGCCTGGATGCACTTGGTGCAGCCAATGCATTCGGCTTCGCGAATGTAGGCGATCTGCGCCGGGGCTGAACCTCGGCTGACGTCCAGTTCCAATACCGGCACGTTCAGCAGTTGGGCCAGGGCATTGATGGTTTCGCTGCCACCCGGGGGGCACTTGTTGATCGGCTCGCCGGCGGCGATGCCCTCGGCGTAAGGTTTGCATCCTGGGTGGCCGCACTTGCCGCATTGTGTTTGCGGCAGGAGGGCGTCGATGCGTTGAATCAGACTCATGTTTTGATCAGTCCGCTGAATCCGAGAAAAGCCACTGCTATCAAGCCGGCACCGATCAGGTCGATCGGCAAGCCGCGAAAGGGCAGTGGAACATCGTTATCGAGTGTGCGCTGGCGCAAATCGTTGAAAAGACTCAGCACCAGCCAGAAACCCAGACCGCAACCCAGGCTCAATGCCGTGGCATGGAAAAGACCGTTGTCGTCCTGAGCATTGAACAATGTCACTCCCAGGACGCCGGCATTGCCTGCCAGTAGCAACCACAGGCCTTCGAACGAAAGCTTGGGCATCAACCGCGCAAGCAGTTTGAGCAGGGGGGCGATCAGCAGGACGCTCAGTGGCAGAAAGACGAACAGGCGCAGGGCTGCCAGATCCAGTGGCACCAGTAGCCAGCGGTACAGTGCATAGCCGACTACGCCTGCCATCAACATCAGGCATGTCGTCGCGATGCCGAGCGCATGGACCTGCCGGCGCTCGCTGCCCAACAGCGGATCGACGCCCAGCGGCCAGTGCAACACGAGGTTGTTGATCAAGGCTGCACTGAATAGCGTCAAAAGCGTATCGGTCATGATTGTCCATATCCGCTGCCGGATAACCCTGTAGGTGAATCCACACCTGATGGATAGTATGGGCCAGACATGAAAATCCCACAGCCGCGCCAGGCACGACTGTGGGATCGATTCAGCGCAAAATCTACTTGATGCGCTGACCTGGCTTGGCGCCACTGTCCGGGCTGAGCAGGTAGATTTCTTCACCGCCAGGGCCGGCCGCCATCACCATGCCTTCGGAGATGCCGAACTTCATTTTCCGTGGCTTGAGGTTGGCGATCATCATGGTCAGGCGACCATCGAGCTTGGACGGATCCGGGTAGGCACTCTTGATCCCGGAGAACACGTTGCGTTGCTCGTCACCGATATCAAGGGTCAGGCGCAACAGCTTGTCGGCGCCTTCCACGTGTTCGGCCTTGACGATCAGCGCCACGCGCAGATCGACTGCGGCGAAGGTGTCGAAGTCGATTTCCGGCGACAGCGGGTCTTTGGCCAGTTCGCCGTTGCCGGCAGGTGCAGCTTCGCCGGTGTCGGTCTGGCTGGCGGTCAGGTCTTCTTTCGAAGCGTCGGTCATGGCTTGCACTTTCACCGGGTCGATCCGGGTCATCAACGGCTTGAACTCGTTCAACTGATGGTTGGCGAGCAAGGTTGCGTGGTCGTTCCAGGTCAGCGGTGCGACGTTGAGGAACGCCTCGGCATCGGCGGCCAGCAACGGCAGCACAGGCTTGAGGAAGATCACCAGTTGGCGGAACAGATTGACGCCGGTGGCGCAGATCGCCTGGACTTCATCCTGTTTGCCTTCCTGTTTGTTCAGCGACCACGGTGCCTTGTCGGCAATCCAGGCGTTGGCGCGATCGGCCAGGCCCATGATCTCGCGCATGGCGCGGGCGAAATCGCGGGCTTCATAGGCGTCGGCGATGCTTGGCGCGGCGGCCAGGAAGGCTTCGGTCAACTCTGGCGCAGCGTTGGTGTCGACCATCAGGCCGGCATTGCCCTTGTGGATAAAACCGGCGCAACGGCTGGCGATGTTGACGACTTTGCCGACCAGGTCGGAGTTGACCTTCTGCACGAAGTCTTCGAGGTTCAGGT
>NZ_RCOE01000069.1:0-1240 GCF_004321495.1 Pseudomonas sp. Sample_10 | reverse complement strand
GGGCGCGGTTGACGATTTCGATCGCCCGGTCCACACCGGCGCAGAAGCCACGGGGATTGGCGAGTTTGATTTGCATGCTGTGCCTCGTGTCTTGCGCGCAAGAAGTTAGATCATTACAAACCTGTAGGAGCAAAGCTTGCTCGCGAAAGCGGCAGATCAGTCGACATCAATGCTGGATGTGATGACGCCTTCGCGAGCAAGCTTCGCTCCTACAGTTGACCGAATCCGGTCAGTTACAGCGCTTTGACGGAGATGATTTCCACGTCAAAGGTCAACGTCTTGCCAGCCAGCGGATGGTTGAAGTCGATGGTCACTTGCGCGTCATCGAACTCTTTGACCACACCCGGCAATTCAGTATTGGCCGCATCGTTGAAGATCACCAGCAATCCTGGCGACAGGTCCATGTCCTGGAACTGTGAGCGCGGGATGATCTGCACGTTTTGCGGGTTAGGCTGGCCAAAAGCGTTTTCCGGCTCGATGCTCAGGGTTCGCTTGTCGCCCGCCTTGAAACCGAACAGTGCCGCTTCGAAACCTGGCAACAGGTTGCCATCACCGACCTTGAAGGTCGCCGGGGCTTTGTCGAAGGTGCTGTCCACCGTGTCGCCGTTCTCCAGGCGCAATGCGAAATGCAAGGTGACTTCCGTGTTCTGGCCGATGCGTTGCTCAGCCAATACCTGTTCAGTCATGAACGGTTTCTCCGGTCTTTTTACTTTTGAACATATCCAGTGCCAGCATTACCGCACCGACCGTAATTGCACTGTCGGCAAAGTTGAACGCCGGGAAGTACCAGCGGTTTTGCCAGTGCACCAGGATGAAATCGATCACATGGCCCAAGGCAATGCGGTCATACAGGTTGCCCAGCGCGCCACCGAGCACCAGCGCCAGCGCAACCGCCAGCCAGGTCTCGTTACGCCCCAGACGCTTGAGCCACACCACCAGCACCGCACTCACCCCAATCGCGATCAGGGCAAACAACCAGCGCTGCCAGCCGGAGCTGTCGGCCAGAAAGCTGAATGCCGCGCCAGTGTTGTAGGCCAGGGTCCAGCTGAAGTAATCGGGAATGATCACGATCTGCTGGTACATCTCGAGCCTGCCTTCGAAGTAGAACTTGCTGGCCTGGTCGATGACCAGAACCAGCAAGCTCAACCAGAGCCAGCCCAGTCGCCCGAAGCGACCAACGGCATTAGGCATAGTGACGAACCTCGCCGGCGCCGCTGATGTTGTCGACGCAACGACCGCA
>NZ_RCOE01000200.1:0-5724 GCF_004321495.1 Pseudomonas sp. Sample_10 | reverse complement strand
TTCTTGCATTACACTGGCCGGCGTACATTCCTTAACCAATTGATGAGATGACCGTGCTCAAAGCACTCAAGAAAATGTTCGGTAAAAGCGAGACTGAGCAACTCGCGCCAGTCCCCAGCGCTCCGTCTCACACTCCCGGCCACCGCACCGACGGTAAACAGCCTGGCCGGACCGCCCCTGTAGCGGCACCGAAACACGAGCCCAAGAGCGCGCCGGCCGCCGAGCCTGTTGCGCAAGCCGCCGCCGAGCAACCGCGCAGCGAAACCCCGAAACCCGTTAAACCCCGCCGTGAACCGAAGCCAAAAGCCCCGGTCATTCCCTGGAAACTCGAAGATTTCGTCGTCGAACCCCAGGAAGGCAAAACCCGCTTCCACGATTTCAAACTCGCTCCTGAACTGATGCACGCCATTCAGGACCTGGGCTTCCCGTATTGCACCCCGATCCAGGCGCAAGTACTGGGTTTCACCCTCGCTGGTAAAGACGCCATCGGCCGGGCGCAAACCGGTACCGGTAAAACCGCGGCGTTCCTGATTTCGATCATCACCCAGCTGCTGCAAACCCCTCCGCCGAAAGAGCGCTACATGGGTGAACCGCGGGCCTTGATCATCGCCCCGACCCGCGAACTGGTCGTCCAGATCGCCAAGGACGCCGCCGACCTGACCAAGTACACCGGGCTCAATGTCATGACGTTCGTCGGCGGCATGGACTTCGACAAGCAGCTCAAGCACCTCGAAGCCCGCCACTGCGACATTCTGGTGGCCACTCCCGGCCGTCTGCTGGACTTCAACCAGCGTGGCGACGTGCACCTGGACATGGTCGAAGTGATGGTGCTCGACGAAGCCGACCGCATGCTCGACATGGGCTTCATCCCGCAAGTGCGCCAGATCATTCGCCAAACGCCGCCAAAAGCCGAGCGGCAGACGCTGCTGTTCTCCGCGACCTTCACTGAAGACGTGATGAACCTGGCCAAGCAATGGACCACTGATCCTGCGATCGTCGAAATCGAAGTCACCAACGTGGCCAGCGAAAACGTCGAGCAGCACATCTACGCGGTGGCCGGTGCCGACAAATACAAACTGCTCTACAACCTGGTCAACGACAACGGTTGGGAACGGGTAATCGTATTTGCCAACCGCAAGGATGAAGTGCGGCGCATTGAAGAACGCCTGGTGCGTGATGGCATCAACGCAGCGCAACTGTCCGGCGATGTGCCGCAACACAAGCGCATCAAGACTCTGGAAGGCTTCCGCGAAGGCAAGATCCGCGTACTGGTTGCTACCGATGTTGCCGGTCGCGGTATTCACATCGACGGCATCAGCCACGTGATCAACTTCACCCTGCCGGAAGTCCCGGACGACTACGTGCACCGCATCGGTCGTACCGGTCGCGCCGGTGCTGATGGGGTGTCCATCAGCTTTGCCGGTGAAGATGACTCCTACCAGCTACCGTCCATCGAGGCGCTGCTGGGCAAGAAAATCAGCTGTGAAACACCACCGACGCATCTGTTGCGGGCGGTTGAGCGCAAGCGTCCGTAACGGACAACGTGCAAAAAAGGCGCAGCCGGAAACGGACTGCGCTTTTTTTTCGTCCGGCTTTTTCGACAGGGCTTGCTCGTTAAAACAAAAAGTCCATAATAGACAAATTAGTTTACTTCCATGTCCGGAGCCGCCCATGTCCAGTACGCCTCATGTGATCACCCAAGCCCAGGCTCGCGATTTGCTGACACAGATCGACGTGCCGCAGATCATGCGCAAACTGTTTCGCGACCTGGCCGCCGGACAAGCCGTGCAACCGGCGCAGCATCTTGTGGAGTTTCCGAATGGCGCGGGCGACTTCATCAACTACTTGGGCGTGCTGGCGCAAGACGGCGTTTACGGCGTCAAGACGTCGCCCTACATCGTGCGCGAACAGGGGCCGCTGGTGACCGCCTGGACCCTGCTGATGTCGATGCAGACCGGTCAGCCGCTGCTGTTGTGTGATGCCGGCGAACTGACCACGGCGCGCACCGCCGCGACTACCGTGGTGGCGGTCGATGCACTTGCACCTTTGAACGCGACTCGCCTGGCGATCATCGGCAGCGGCAAGGTTGCTCAAGCGCACCTGCATTACGCGAAAAACCTGCGCGACTGGCAGAGTATCAGCCTGTACTCGCCAGGCCTGAGCGAAGATGCGCAAACCATGAGCCAGCTCAAGAGCATCGAACCTCGCCTGAACATCGTCGACAGCCGCGAAACGGCTATCCAGGACGCGGATGTGATCATGCTCTGCACCTCATCGGCCGGCCCGGTGATCGACCCGTCAAACCTGAACAAACCGGCGCTGATCACCTCGATCAGCACCAATGCTCCTCGTGCCCACGAAGTGCCACCACAGAGCCTCAATGACATGCGGGTGTTCTGTGACTATCGCCTGACCACCCCAGGCTCGGCCGGTGAAATGCTGATCGCCGGCGAGCAGCATGGCTGGGACAAAAACGCGATCGTCGGCGACCTGGCGGATCTGCTCAGCGAGAAGGTGGCGCGTCCCGTTTACGACCGTCACGTGTTCTTCCGCTCGATTGGCCTGGGCCTTGAAGACATTGCGCTGGCCAATGCCATTTACCGTCTCACCCCTGACATCAGATAAACCCGTAGGAGCAAAGCTTGCTCGCGATGACGGCATGTCAGTCAACACTCATGTTGAATGTGCTGGCGTCATCGCGAGCAAGCTTTGCTCCTACAGGAGTTTTCAACCATTTCGGCAATTGCGCCCCTACAGGAGACGTTCATGAGCCAGGCAGACTTCATCATCATCGGCGGCGGAATTGCCGGCGCCTCCACGGGCTTCTGGCTGTCGCAGCACGGGCGAGTGGTGGTACTCGAGCGTGAATCCCATCCGGCCTATCACTCCACCGGACGTTCCGCTGCGCTGTACACCGCGGCTTACGGCACCCCACAGGTTCGTGCATTGACCCAGGCCAGCCGGGATTTTTTCGACAACCCGCCCAGCGGTTTCTGCGAGCACCCGCTGCTGACGCCGCGCGGTGAAATGACCGTGGACTTCACCGGTGATCCGGCCGAATTGAACAATCAATACCTGAGCGCCAAAGCTACGGTCCCGGAGATGCAATTGCTCAGCGCCGAGGAGGCCTGTGTACGCCTGCCGATCCTGCGCCGGGAAAAAGTCCACGGCGCCATCTACGACCCGACCGCCAGCGACATCGACACCGACGCCCTGCATCAGGGTTACTTGCGTGGCATCCGTCGCAACAACGGCGAAGTGCACACCGACACTGAAGTGCTCGGCCTGAGCCGTGATGCCGACGGTGCCTGGCAGGTGCAAACCAACAGCCAGACTTTCAGCGCTCCCATCATCATCAATGCTGCGGGCGCGTGGGCCGACAAGATCGGCACGCTAGCCGGTGCACAACCACTGGGCCTGCAACCGAAACGCCGGGCCGCGTTCATTTTCGCTGGCCCCGAGGGTGTGGATATCCATCATTGGCCGATGCTGGTCAGCCTCGACGAGTCCTTCTATATGAAACCCGACGCCGGGATGTTCCTCGGCTCGCCGGCCAACGCCGACCCGGTTGAACCCCACGACGTGCAGCCTGAAGAGCTGGACATCGCCATGGGCATCTACCAGATCGAAGAAGCCACCACCCTGACGATCCGCCGCCCGACCCGCACCTGGGCCGGCCTGCGCAGCTTCGTCAGTGATGGTGACTTGCTCTCGGGTTTCGATCCGCAGGTGCCGGGGCTGTTCTGGGTGGCGGCTCAAGGGGGTTATGGCATCCAGACCTCACCCGCGATGGGTCAGGCCAGTGCCGCGCTGGTCCGTGGTGAAGCCCTGCCCGAACAACTGACCCGCTTCGGTCTGAGCGCCGAAATGCTCTCCCTCGCTCGTCTGGGTTGATTCACCACCTCAGGTGACGCGCCGACATGATTGCGGCACACTTTCAGAGCCCCGTATTGCGGGGCGCTGAAGTTGCCCGGAGTTCCATTGTATGAAGAGCCGCACCCCATGAACGCCCCAGAAAATGACCCGGCCCTGAACGACTCGTCCCTGGATAACTTCCATGCGATCGCCGATGCCATCGCCACGTTGTTCTTTCCCCATGCCGAGGTGGTGCTGCACGACCTGCGCACGCAAAAGGTCGACTACATCGCCAACAACCTGTCGAAACGGGAAATCGGCGACGACTCCGCACTGGAGGACATGCTCAGCGACGACGTCAGCGAACGAAACATCGGGCCGTACGAAAAGCTGAATTGGGATGGACAGAAGATTCGCAGTCTCAGCACCGTACTGCGCGACAGCGAAGGTCAGCCGCTGGCCGTGCTGTGCATCAACCTGAATATTTCGCTGTTCGAAAACGCCAAGGCCGCGCTGGACCTGTTCCTGTCGCCAACCAAGCTGATCCCGCAACCGGACTCACTGTTCCGCGATGACTGGCAGGAACGGATCAACACCTTCCTCCACGCCTGGCTGCGCGAGCGCCAGCTGAGCCTGAACCTGCTGACCCGCGACCACAAACGCGAGCTGGTGCTGGCCCTGCATGCCGAAGGTGCCTTCAAGGGCAAGAGCTCGTCGAACTATGTCGCCAATGTGCTGAACATGGGACGTGCGACGGTGTACAAGCATTTGAAGGAATTGAAGGGCTGAAGATTTGCAGGGATTGATCTGGCCCCATCGCCAGCAGGCTGGCTCCCACATGGATGTGCGGTGTACACAAAACCTGTGGGAGCCAGCCTGCTGGCGATGGCGGTAGATCAGTCGCCGTAGATATCGGACTTGAAGTACTTCTCGGAAATTTTCTGATACTCGCCATTCGCCCGAATACCGTCGATGGCTGTATTCAGTTGGCTAACCAGTTCGGTATTACCCTTGCGCACTGCAATCCCCGCGCCCTCGCCCACGTATTTCGGGTCTTTCAGCTCTGGCCCGACAAACGCATAGCCCTTGCCGCGCGGCATCAACAGGAAGTCATTGAGTGGAATGGTATCGGCAAAAATCGCATCGAGACGACCGGCCGCCAGGTCCATGTAGATCTCTTCGTTGTTGCCGTAACGCTTGACGTTGATGCCCTTGGGTTCAAACACCTCGGTGGCATAACGGTCCGTGGTGGTGGCGCGCTGCACTCCGACGGTCTTGCCCTTGAGGCTGGCGTACTGGTCGTCCACCACCGCACCTTCTTTCATCACCAGACGCGATGAAGTGAAGTAGTACTTGTGGGTGAAATCGACTGACTTCTTGCGATCTTCGTTGATGGTCATGGACGACAGGGCCATGTCGATTTTCTTCACTTTCAGGGAAGGAATCAGACCGTCGAACTCGCCTTCGACCCACACACACTTGACCTTCATCTGCGCACACAGGGCGTTGCCGATGTCGTAGTCAAAACCCACAATCTCGCCTTTTTCGGTTTTCGAAGCGAACGGTGGATATGCCGCTTCGATACCGATGCGCAAGGTTTTCTCGGCGGCAAATACAGAGCTGCACGCCAACAGGCTCAGGGCCAGACCGGTGATGAGGGGGAATTTCTTCATGTTCGTTCTCTCGCGGGTTGTTGTTGGTTTGGCAAGACAGAAGAAAGAGCAGAAACGGGGTAAAGCCTTTTTTGTACTTATAATTCCATACTGGACTTTTATGTATAAATCGTCAATCGGACAAATGCAGCCCGTGCCGGCCGGTGGTCGGGTGGTAAATAGATGAGTCGTTGGCGATGCAGATGGCCCCTTCACG
>NZ_RCOE01000085.1:0-55114 GCF_004321495.1 Pseudomonas sp. Sample_10 | reverse complement strand
TCACGCTGGTCTTGCCGGAGCCTGCACCGGCGAGCACCAAAAGAGGGCCGCCGACGTAGCTCACGGCTTCTTGCTGCCGGGGATTGAGTCGGGACATAGGTAAATTCAGGAGTCAGTCACGAAATGGGCCGGCATTTTAACAGGCTCAGCAAATTGTGCTGCTCTCTCCGACTTGTGACGCAACACGCGATCTCTAATTGCCGCTTTTGTTACTTTCACGCAGGATGCGCAACGGATTTGCGTCTAATGTTCGTAATTCCGGATACAAAGACCTCGTTTGATAACTGATGTCATTGTCATTAGTTGTCGGCACGGCATAATGCCCGTCGCCTACATCTTTGCAGAGTCTAGGGAGCTAGCTTGTCTACGCCTGTCGAACCCTTGCGTTTGCTGCTACTGGCCGAAGAGCCAGCGTGGGCAGCGTTGTTGCGCGAGTGTCTGGCTCCGATGGGGAGCTCGGCCGTGCTCATCAGCGCGCCGAGTTGGGAGTCGGTCAGCAGTCTGTTCGATGACAACCGCAGTGCGGTGTTATTGACGATCCCGGCTCTTCAGCCGGCGCCGGGCCGTTGCTGTCTGCCGACGGTGTTGCTGCTTGAGCACGAGCCGCTCACACCGCCCGACGGCGTCAGCGACTGGCTGGTTCGCGACCATCTCGACCCCGGCATGCTGCGCCGGTGCTTGCGGCATGTGCGTGAGCGCGGCGTGCTGGAGACCACTCTGCAACGCCTGGCCGAGCAAGATCCGCTCACCGGCATCGCCAACCGCCAGGGCTTCCAGACCCTCCTGACGGCGCGCCTGGCGGAAAACGACGGTCGCGGCCTGGCGCTCGGGCATCTCGATCTCGATAACTTCCGTCATGCCAACGACGCCCTCGGCCATCAGGCGGGCGACCGGTTGATCCTGCAAGTGGTCGCCCGGCTCAAAAGCCAGCTCGAAGCCGGTGATCAACTGGCGCGGCTGGGCAGCGATGAGTTCGCGCTGCTGATCGACACCCGCCGCGCCCCTCAACGCGCCGAGTGGATGGCCGAACGCATCACCGAAGCGCTGGCCGAGCCCTATTGGGTCGATGGCGAAAGCCTGTTGATCGGCTCCAGCCTGGGCATCGCCCACGCCCGTGCCCAAGCCGGTGCCGACCCGTTGATGTGGCACGCGCACATTGCCATGCAGCAGGCCAAGAGCACTCAAGGCTGCACCTTCCACATCTTCAACGAACGCATCAATCGCAATGCCCGCAGCATTGCCGATCTCGAAACCGAGCTGCGCCGGGCGTTGCGCCGCGATGAGCTGGAACTGCATTACCAGCCACGCCTGAACCTTGAGGACGGGCAGATCGTCGGTCTCGAAGCGCTCGTGCGCTGGCGTCACGCTGAACGCGGGTTGTTGCCGCCAAGCGAATTCGTGCCGCTGGCCGAACAAAGCGGCCTGATCGTGCCGCTGGGTTACTGGGTGATTTCCCGTGCCCTGCGTGACATGCAGGCATTGCTGGAGCTGGGTTTGCCACCGTTGCACATGGCGATCAACTTGTCGTTCCGTCAATTCCAGGACAGCCAGTTGCTTTCGACCTTGAGCCGGTTGATTGCCGAGCGCGGCGTCGAGGCACAGTGGCTGGAATTCGAATTGACCGAAACCGCGGTGATGCGTCGTAGCGATCTGGTGAAGCAAACCATGGATGCCCTCGGGCGTCTGGGCGTGCGCTTCTCCCTCGACGACTTCGGCACCGGGTTCTCATCGTTCGTGCACCTCAACAGCCTGCCGATCACTTTGCTGAAGATCGACAAGAGCTTTGTCGGCGGCATGGAACAGCGCGAAGAGAACCGCAAACTGGTCCACGCGATGATCAACCTGGCGCACAACCTCAATCTCGAAGTCGTCGCCGAAGGCGTGGAAACGCCAGAGCAACTGGAATTGTTGCGCGGGTTCGAATGCGATCAAGTGCAGGGCTATCTGATCAGCAAGCCGTTGGCGCTGGCGGATCTGGTGGAGTACCTGATGTTTGGTAGCAGTCAGCAGCCGGCGCTGGAAGTGGTGGTGTAACCGTTTGCAGGAACGCGCTTTGGGTGGCGAGGGAGCTTGCTCCCGCTGGGTCGCGCAGCGACCCCAAAAGCTTTGCGACAGCTGCGCAGCCGAGCGGGAGCAAGCTCCCTCGCCACACAATCCCCGGGGATTTCAGTCAGGTTGAGCCATCCGGAAACCTTCCTCAAGTGTTGGCTCCCGCCGAATCATCCGCTTCATCTTCCACTCAAACGCCAGCGTCAAACTGACCGCCGCGCAAGCCAGTCCCAGCGCCAGGCCCCACCAGACGCCCGTCGGCCCCCAGTTCAAATGGAACGCCATCCACCATGCGGCCGGTGCGCCGATCAGCCAATAGCATCCCAGGCCGACCAGGAACGTGGTCTTGGCATCCTTGAGCCCGCGAATGCAGCCCATGGCAATGGTTTGCGTGCCGTCGAACAGCTCGAACCACGCCGCTACCGCCAAGAGGCTCACGGCCAGATTGATGACTTCACGGAACGCCGGGTCGTTGTGGTCCAGGAACAGGCCGATCAACTGATTCGGCAGCAGCCAGAAGACCATTGCGAAACACAGCATCGCCGCCGCACCGAAGGCGATGCCGACCCGGCCGGCCAGTCGCGCATCGAGCAATTGCCCGGCGCCGTAATGCTGACCGATACGCATGGTGATGGCGTAGGAAATGCCCGCCGGGACCATGAACGCCACCGAGACGATTTGCAGGGCAATCTGGTGCGCCGCCAGTTGCGTGCTGCCCATGGTGCCCATGCACAACGCCGCGAACGCAAACAGTCCGACTTCCACTGCATAGGTGCCGCCAATCGGCAGACCCAGTCGCCACAGTTCCTTCAGATACTGTCGGTTGAGCCGCAGCAACCCCTGGCGCAGCGGATACGCCTCGTACGCAGGATGCCGGCGAATGTGCCATGCCAGCGCCAGGGCCATGAGGTTGGCGACAATCGCGGTGACCAGGCCGATGCCCATCAAACCGAGTTTCGGCAGGCCGAACATGCCGGTGATCAACGCGTAGTTGAGCAGGAAGTTGGCCACCGTGCCGCCCAGGCTGATAACCATCACCGGTGTCGCGCGGCCGATGGCGCTGGTAAAGCCGCGCAAGGCCATGAAACTCAGATAACCGGGCAGGGCGAACGGCAAAAAGATCAGAAATTGCCCCGCCGCTTGTACGTTGCTCTCGGTCTGGCCGAACAGCAGCAACACCGGTTTGAGGTTCCACAGCAGTAACCCGGCGCCCAGCGCCATCAGCCAGGCCAACCACACTCCGGCCTGGGTCAGTCGGGCCGCGCCAAGAATGTCGCCCGCGCCCTGACGGATCGCCACCAGTGTGCCGACCGCCGCGATCACGCCAATGCAGAAAATCGACACGAACGAATAGGTCGCCGCACCCAGCCCGCCACCGGCCAGCGCCTCGGGACTCAGGCGGGCCATCATCAAGGTGTCGGTGAGCACCATCAGCATGTGCGCCAACTGTGAGGCAATCAACGGCCCCGCCAGCCGCAGGATGGCCCAGAGTTCAGTTCGTGCTGGATGCTGCATGGTCATCAGGCTCGATCATCAACGTGAAGAGGAAAGCACCGATTCTCGGCGCTTCACGGGGTTTGCACAAAGGGATAAAAAGGATGGATGGCATGATTCAAACTCATGCTGCAGAGTTTCTGCTAGGGTGGCCAAGTCCCGCTGTAGGAGCATTCCCAATGTCACGTCGTCTTCCTCCCTTGTATGCCCTGCGCGCATTCGAAGCGGCGGCGCGGCACAGTTCGTTTACCCGCGCAGCCGAAGAACTGTCGATTACCCAAAGTGCCGTGAGTCGGCATATTCGTACCCTCGAGGAGCATTTTGCCTGTCGCTTGTTCCATCGCAGTGGCCGCAACTTGCAACTGACCGAATCGGCGCGACTGATCCTGCCGGGCATACGCGAGGGCTTCACAGCACTTGAGCGAGCCTGCAATACCCTGCGCGCCGAAGATGACATCCTGCGCATGAAGGCGCCGTCGACCCTGACCATGCGCTGGCTGCTGGCGCGGCTCAGTCGATTTCGGCACCTGCAACCGGGTAATGAAGTGCAATTGACCAGTGCCTGGATGGACGTTGATTCGGTGGATTTCAACCATGAACCGTTCGACTGCGCTGTCATCCTCAGCAACGGGAACTTTCCTCCGGACTGGGAGGCAAGTTTCCTGTTCCCTGAAGAACTCATTCCTGTGGGCGCACCGAATCTTCTGAAGGATCAACCCTGGGACGTAGCGCGTCTGGCCAGTGCCGAACTCTTACATCCAACGCCCGATCGGCGCGACTGGCGCAATTGGCTGGAGCATATGGGCCTGACCGATCAAGTGTCGCTCAAGGGTGGGCAGGTCTTCGACACGCTGGAGTTGGGCATGATCGCCGCCGCTCGAGGATACGGTGTTTCCATGGGGGATCTGCTGATGGTGGCGGAAGATGTCGCCCAGGGGCGGTTGAGTCTGCCGTGGCCGACGGCCGTCGCCAGCGGTGAGCATTATTACCTTGTCTGGCCAAAAACGCGCCCGGGAGGCGAACGTTTGCGCCGTCTTGGCGACTTCCTGCAGAGCGAAGTACGAGCCATGGAATTGCCGGATGTCCACCGATTGAGCTGAATCGATAGAGCTGCCTGGATGATGGCTTTAAGCTATATCCCGGCGAATTACTCAAGTATCTCGATTTGCCGCCGAAAATCTGCATGTTAGGACCTTCGTGCAGGTTCGACATATTGTCCATTATTAGAAATGTTGCTGAGCATTGGGGTCGGGATGATCCAGTCGCTCGGCCAGGAGCTGTCATGTCTCAACCTCGTGCCCGGATCGCCTCACAGCTTGGTCTCGCGCTTGCCGTGATACTGGCCATTGTCATCACCGGCAGTACTTTGTTCGCCCTGCGTTCGCTGGACACGGCCAACCTGGCGACCCGCGAAGAGCACTTGGCCAGTGAGGCCCGATTGCTGGCCGATCAGTTGAGTACTTTCCACGGCACATTGCGCGAAAGCACCCAACGCCTGGCAGGGCTGTTCGAGAAGCGCTTCAGCGCGGGCCTTACCGTGCACCCGGATGAACCGGTGAATGTGGCGGGCACGCAGACGCCGGGCCTGCACCTGGGAAGCGAAGTGCTCAACAACAACTTCAAGGAAGTTGATGAGTTCAAGCAGATGACCGCGGGTGTGGCCACGGTGTTCGTGCGCAGCGGCGAAGACTTCATTCGCGTCAGCACCAACGTCACCAAGCAGGACGGCAGCCGCGCCATCGGTACGGTGCTCGATCATGCGAACCCGGCCTATGCTCGATTGATGGCGGGGCAGAGCTTCGTCGGTCGATCCCTGCTTTTTGAACGTTTTTACATGTCGCAGTACACGCCGCTGCGTGACAGCAGCGGCAAGGTGTTCGCGGTGTTGTACGTAGGTTTTGATTACACCGATGCGCAGAAGGCCCAGTTCGAAAACCTCAAGCGCTTCCGCATCGGCCAGACCGGTTCGCTGGCGCTGCTGGATGAGCAAAACAAATGGCTGGTGCCGATTGCCGGTGTAGAAGCCCTGGACCAGGCTGTCCCGGCCATCAATGAGCTGGCGAAAACCCCGGGTAAAGGCGAGTTCTGGAGCGACAAGACCGAAGACTTCTACAGCATCGCCGTGCCGTTCGAGGGGGGGCCGTGGTCGGTGGTGGCGAGCATGCCGAAAACCGAAATCAGCGCCGTGACCTGGAGCGTCGGTATTCAGTTGGCAATCGGCAGTTTGCTGGCGATGCTGATTGCGGTGGGTTCGGCGGTCTGGTTGTTGCGCAGCAAACTCGCGCCGTTGGGTGATCTGGTGCGTCAGGCCGAAGCATTGGGTGCCGGTGATTTGAGCGTGCGCTTGAACGTGTCGAGCAACGACGAGATCGGTCAACTGGCCCGCGCCTTCAACCAAATGAGCCAGGCGCTGTCGACGATGGTCGAGCACATCCGCAAGGCCTCGGTAGAGGTCAACAGTCGTGCCCAGGCGCTCTCGGGGCTGTCCGGTGGTGCCTACGAAGGCATGGAGCAGCAGTCGGGCGAGATCACCAGCATGGCCGGTGCCGTCGAAGAATTCAGCGCCACGTCCCTGAACATCGCCGACAACATGGGCAACACCCAGCGTCTGGCTCAGGAAAATGCGCAACAGACGCAAATTGGTCGCACGTCGATGGATGAAGCGTCCTCGTCTCTGGAGCAAATCGCCGGGGCATTGAACAGCACTGCAACGGTGATCAACACCCTGGGTCAGCGCTCCCAGGAAATCGGCGGCATCGTCGGCGTGATTACCTCGATTGCCGAACAGACCAACCTGCTGGCGCTGAACGCGGCGATCGAAGCCGCCCGCGCCGGCGAGCAGGGTCGTGGCTTTGCCGTGGTGGCCGACGAAGTCCGTAACCTGGCATCCCGTACCCGCCAGGCGACTGACGAAATCTCCGGCATGATCCAGAGCATCCAGCAGGAAACCGGCAATGCCATTAGCACCATGGAGCAGGGCAACGTGCTGATGCAGGAAGGCTTGTCGCGTAACGCCAACGTCGCTACGGCATTGGCGCGCATCGACGAACAAAGTCGCTCGGCCGGCCAGCAATTCGCTGCGATCACCACGGCGACCCAAGAGCAGAGCAGCACCGCGACCTTGCTCAGCAGCAATTTGCAGAGCATTGCGTTGGCCAACAGTGAACAGCGTGAAGTGGTGGCCAATCTGGCAGTGACCGCCAAAGAGCTGGAGAAACTGGCGGCGGATCTGCGTTCCGAGGTTGATCGGTTTCGGTGAGGTGTTGCTGACATAGACTTTGCGTGCGAACTCGCCCTCACACCGTCCGTATTACACAGGATAGGCTGAGGGCCTGCTCGCGAAGGCATCAGTGTCGATTGTTGAGTTATCGCAGCGTCAAACCTGTTTTTCTTACTTGCTGAAACGTTTCCGCAGCGCTATAAAAATGGCACAACTCCAATAAAGGCTGCTGCCATGTCCCCGCTCAAACTTGCCGTCGCCCTCGGCGCGCTGTCCGCTGCTACCCACGCCATGGCCTGGGATTACGTCCTTCTCGATGCTGACAAGCCCGCGCAAAACTGGACCATCACCAGTGAGCAGCTTGGCGTGAAAATCGATAAACCCTTTTCCGTGAGCCTGCGCACGTTGCACGGTGGGCGGCAGGAAGGTGTCAGCATCGTTGATATCGATAACGGCACAATGAAACTCTCGGTGGTGCCGACCCGGGGCATGAATGTCCTGCACGCCTCTGTTGGCAACGTGCGCATGGGTTGGGATTCGCCCGTCAAGGACGTGGTCAATCCGGCCTTCATCGAACTCAGCGGGCGCGGTGGTCTGGGCTGGCTGGAAGGCTTCAATGAACTGGTGACCCGCTGCGGTTACGAATGGGTCGGCCATCCCGGCATGGACAATGGTGAGCTGCTGACGTTGCACGGTCGCGCTGCCAACATCCCGGCCAGTACCGTCACGCTGCACATCGACGAAAAACCACCCTACGCCATCAGCCTTCGCGGCGAGCTGAAAGAGCAGGCCTTCAAGAAAGTCGACTTTTCGGTTGTCACTGAACTGGTCACCCAGCCCGGCAGCGTGCGTTTCGTACTCAACGATACGCTGACCAACAACGGCGATTATCCAAAGGAATACCAGACGCTTTACCACAGCAACTTCAGTAGGCCGTTCCTTGAGCAGGGCGCACGTTTTGCCGCGCCGGTTAAACAGGTTTCGCCCTTCAACGACAAGGCCAAGGGCGATCTGGCGGACTGGAATACATATCGCGGGCCGACCAAGGATTACGACGAAACCGTCTATAACGTCGTGCCCTATGCTGACGCCAAAGGCGAAACCCTGACTGTTTTGCACAACCAGGCTGGAAGCCTCGGTGTTTCCGTTGGCTTCAATACCCAGCAGTTGCCCGTATTTTCCCTTTGGAAAAACACCGATACCCAAGGGCAGGGCTATGTCACCGGCCTTGAACCGGGTACCAGTTTTTCCTACAACCGTCGCTATCAGCGACCGCTAAATCTGGTGCCTACCATTGCATCGAAGGAACACAAACAGTTTCAGATCAGCTACAGCCTGCTCGCGGACAAAGACGCTGTGGATAACGCCTTGAAGCGTGTGACCGAGATTCAGGCCGGGAGAGAAACCGAATTGCGGCAGACACCGCTGGTTGACCTGACCGAACATTAAGGCGTCGCTGGCCGGTATTGCAGCGCTTCGGCAAGGTGCTCACGTTTGATGGTATCGACTTGCTCAAGGTCGGCCAGTGTCCGGGCGACCTTGAGTAAACGATGCGCCGAACGCAGCGACAATGTCAGCCGTTCACAGGCTGACTCCAGCCATTTCTCATCAGCTGTGGATAACTGGCAGTGTCGCTTCAGCCCCGGCAGATCGAGAAACGCGTTGGCACAACCCTGGCGTTTCTGCTGTCGTTCTCGAGCCTCTGCCACCAAAGCAGCGGCGCTGGCACTGTCTTCTCCAGGCTTCACCTGCGGGTTCAACGCCGTCGCTTCACGCGCCACCGTCAGGTGTAGATCGATTCGGTCGAGCAGCGGTCCTGACAACTTGTTGCGATAGCGCTGCACCATGTCCGGCGTGCACGAACACTTGCCGCTCGGCTCGCCAAGATATCCGCAGGGGCACGGATTCATCGCCGCTACCAACTGGAAGCGTGCCGGAAAACGTACGCGATCCTTGGCCCGGGCAATGACGATATGCCCGGACTCCAGCGGCTCGCGTAATACCTCCAATACCTTGCGATCAAATTCCGGCAGTTCGTCCAGAAAAAGCACGCCGTGGTGGGCCAGGGTTATTTCGCCGGGTTGCGGTTTCGAGCTGCCACCAACCAAGGCTGGCCCCGATGCCGAGTGGTGCGGTTGACGGAATGGGCGCTGCGGCCAATGAGTCAGCGGCGCGCCACTGGCAACTGACTGAATCGCCGCCACCTCCAAAGCCTCGCTCTCGGCCAGGGGTGGCAGCAGCCCCGGCAACCGGCTGGCCAACAATGTTTTACCGGTTCCCGGAGGCCCGTTGAACAACAGGTTATGCGCCCCCGCAGCAGCAATCAGCAATGCCCGTTTGGCAGCCAGTTGCCCCTGCACTTCATTCAAGTCGGGATAAGGCTTGCTGGCATGCATCAACCCGTCAGACACATACGGCTCAACCGGCGTATGCCCGTTGAAATGCGCCACCGCTTCCAGCAAATGATCCACGGCGTAGACCTTCAACCCCGAGGCCAGACACGCCTCCTCGGCATTCGCTCGCGGTACCACCAGCGCACGACCAGCCTTGCGCGCCGCCAGTGCTGCCGGCAGCACGCCGCGTACCGGCCGTACCGCTCCTGACAACGCCAACTCGCCCAAGCATTCCACCTCGTCCAGTGTCAGACATGGCACCTGCACACTCGCCGACAGAATCCCCAAAGCAATCGCCAGATCAAACCGCCCGCCATCCTTGGGCAGATCCGCCGGAGCCAGATTCAAGGTGATCCGCCGCGCCGGAAACTGCAGCCCGGAATTGATGATCGCGCTGCGCACCCGATCCTTGCTCTCCTTCACCGCCGCCTCGGGCAGCCCGACCATGGTCAGGGAGGGCAAGCCGTTGGCCAGGTGGACTTCGACGGTGACAGCGGGGGCTTCCACGCCAATCTGGGCGCGACTGTGGACGATTGAGAGGGACATGGTGTTCCTTGAAATGTACAGGGGCCGCTTCCTGCGGTTCTTCAAGGGTAGTCAGGAGATGAGAGTTTCGCGTGGCGGGAGTGAAGGCAAAATTTCACGGGATGTTGCGAGCCATTCTGGGATGCCGGGTTTGGGATCAATAGATCGGAGCCTGCAGCAGCTCCTGCAAGCGAAGCGGAAGGTCGTTCCGACCTTCAATCGCGAGCAGGCTCGCTCTTACAGGGCTTGCGGCGTCACTCGGCTGGAGGAGTGAGCCTCGCTTCCAGTTCCGCAACCTTCGCTTCAAGCGCTTCCAACCGTGCCCGCGTGCGCGCCAGCACCACCATCTGGCTATCAAACTCTTCGCGACTCACCAGATCCAGTTTGCTGAAGCCGCTCTGCAGCAACATTTTGAACTGACTTTCGATTTCAGCTTTCGGCAGAGGCGTGTCGCCACTGAAGAGGCGGGAGGCGGTGCCGGTCAGGGCGTCGAGGAAGTCTTTGGGCGCGAGCATGGGAAGAGGTCCTGATAACAATGGCAGGCAGTGTATCACGCAGTGTCTATAGTCATTTTCGTGGGCAATGGATGCACGCTTTTCGCGCATGCGGACGGACGGCATCGCACCGTTGTTGTGCGTATCGCGTCGGGCGTTGTGGTGATGATCTGGTCATCTGCGAGCAAGGGCTTGAAAACAGAGGATTTTGCGGAGATGGCAAGCTTTCTGCTTAGACGCTAGTGACCCATGCACTGATGCAGTCGCTGTGACGAATGCAGTGCGCCAGGCGAAACGGGGGAAGTGTTTCGCAAGGAGCGGTTAACTGGCGTCGGACGGGCAAGTCAGAGCCGACGATGCGTTACAAAGCCAGGCACTGCGCTTAGACTTGAGACGGGTTTGTTTTCCTGGGGCAAGTCCACCAATTCGGGAGAGAGTTTTCATGAAGCTAGTCACTGCCATCATCAAGCCGTTCAAGTTGGACGACGTGCGCGAGTCGTTGTCCGAGATCGGCGTGCAGGGCATTACCGTTACTGAAGTCAAAGGCTTCGGTCGGCAGAAGGGTCACACCGAGCTGTATCGTGGCGCGGAGTACGTGGTCGATTTCCTGCCAAAGGTGAAGATTGATGTCGCCATTGACGACAAGGATCTCGACCGGGTTATCGAAGCGATAACCAAGGCCGCCAACACCGGCAAGATCGGTGACGGCAAGATCTTCGTGGTCAATCTGGAACAGGCGATTCGCATCCGTACCGGCGAAACCGATACCGACGCAATCTAAGCCGCCACAAACCCAACGCCCCAGGAGAAAACAATATGACTCTGCGTAAAATCGCAGGGCTAGGAGCCCTGTTGTCCCTCGTAATGCCCGGCCTGGCCATGGCGGCAGACGAAGTGGCAGCCCCAGTCCTCAACTCCGGCGACACCGCCTGGATGATGACCTCGACAGCCCTCGTGCTGTTCATGACCATTCCCGGCCTCGCGCTGTTCTACGGCGGCATGGTTCGGTCGAAAAACATTCTTTCCGTGATGATGCAGTGCTTCGCCATTACCGGTCTGATCAGCGTCCTGTGGGTCATTTATGGCTACAGCATCGCGTTCGACACCACCGGCATGGAGCAGGGCGTCGTCAACTTCAACTCGTTCTTCGGCGGCATGGGCAAGGCTTTCCTCGCCGGGGTCACGCCAGCCAGCCTGACCGGCCCGGCGGCGCTATTCCCTGAAGCGGTGTTCATCACCTTCCAGATGACCTTTGCCATCATCACCCCGGCGCTCATCGTCGGTGCATTCGCCGAGCGGATGAAGTTCTCCGCGATGCTGATCTTCATGGGCATCTGGTTCACCCTGGTTTATGCGCCGATCGCGCACATGGTCTGGTCCGGCAACGGCGGCCTGATGTGGGACTGGGGCGTACTCGACTTCGCCGGTGGCACCGTGGTGCACATCAACGCCGGTGTGGCCGGTCTGATCGCCTGCCTGGTACTGGGCAAGCGCAAAGGCTTCCCGACCACCCCGATGGCGCCGCACAACCTCGGTTACACCCTGATGGGCGCGGCCATGCTGTGGATCGGCTGGTTCGGTTTCAACGCTGGTTCCGCCGCTGCGGCCAACGGCACTGCCGGCATGGCGATGCTGGTGACCCAGATCGCCACCGCCGCCGCCGCACTGGGCTGGATGTTCGCCGAGTGGATCACCCACGGCAAACCAAGCGCATTGGGCATCGCCTCGGGTGTGGTTGCCGGCCTGGTCGCCATCACTCCGGCCGCGGGCACCGTTGGCCCGATGGGCGCACTGGTGATCGGTCTGGCTGCAGGCGTGGTGTGCTTCTTCTGCGCCACCACCCTGAAGCGCAAACTCGGTTATGACGATTCCCTCGACGCCTTTGGCGTGCATGGTATCGGCGGTATCCTCGGCGCGATCCTGACCGGTGTGTTCGCTGCACCGTCGCTGGGTGGCTTCGGCACCGTGACCGACATCGCCGCACAAGTGTGGATTCAGTGCAAAGGCGTGGGCTTCACGGTGATCTACACCGCGATCGTCACTTTCATCATTCTCAAGGTACTCGACGCCGTCATGGGCCTGCGTATCACCGAAGAAGAAGAGGCTGTCGGCATCGATCTGGCGCTTCACAACGAACGCGGCTACAACTTGTAAGCACGCGCATTGAAAAACTTGCCCGGCTTGCCGGGCATTTTTTTGTCTGCAATTTGTCATTGAAGTAAGCGCTGAAAGGTTTTTTCTTACAGCTTTGGCGGTGTTTACGACACGTGTTTTTGTACCGTCGATGGCTTACATGACTGGAGGATTATTAGGGCCTTTGTTTTTTCCCAGAGCGCGCTAGAATGCGCCCCGAACGTGCGGAGAACTGTATGTGGCAACAGACTCTGATAACCCTGCGGGCAAGGCCCCGGGGCTTTCATCTGGTAACGGACGAGTTACTCGCCGGCTTGCCTGAACTCAAGGCGTGTCGGGTCGGTCTGTTGCATTTGTGGCTGCAGCATACCTCGGCGTCGTTGACCATCAACGAGAACGCCGATCCGGCGGTACGTCGCGACTTCGAACGATTTTTCAATCGTCTGATCCCACAAGGAACAGACGGCTATGAGCATAACGACGAAGGCCTGGACGACCTCCCGGCGCACTTCAAGGCCAGCGTACTTGGCTGTCAGCTCAGTTTGCCGATCTCGGCAGGCCGATTGGCGTTAGGGACCTGGCAAGGTGTTTATCTGGGCGAGCACCGTGATCATGGCGGTGCTCGTAAAGTCCTCGCCACCTTGTACGGTGATGGGGCATAACCGCTGGTCAGCAGCGGCTGTTGATTTTTTTCCGGCAGCCTTCGACAGAGGGCAAAGCTGGGCTATAACTAATCTGCTTTTCGCAAGTCATGAGGTAGAACATGAGCGACGATGATCTGGAAAACGACGACCTCGAAGTAGGCGACGAAGACGAGGCCGAAGAAGGCCTGGAAGCAGCAGCGGAAGACGTTGCTGACGACGACGGCGGTGATGCGCCCGCGCCGACTGCCAAAGGCAAGGCCAAGGCCGCGGTATCGGTTGATGAACTGCCGAGTGTCGAAGCCAAGAACAAGGAGCGCGATGCCCTGGCCAAGGCCATGGAAGAGTTCCTTGCGCGTGGTGGCAAGGTGCAGGAAGTGGAGGCCAACGTGGTCGCCGATCCGCCCAAGAAGCCAGACAACAAGTACGGCAGCCGGCCTATCTGAGCCTGCTTCGCGCTTGCTGAAAAAGCCCGCCGTCGCCGCGGGCTTTTTCATGTCTGAAAAAAACAGGGATGTTGCGACGCGGTCATTGTGGCGAGGGAGCTTGCTCCCGCTGGGTAGCGTAGCGACCCCCTAATGTTGTGCGACTGCTTCGCAGCCGAGCGGGAGCAAGCTCCCTCGCCACAAAGAACGAGGATTGTGTCAGGCGCAGGTGGTGTTCCAGCGAGCGAGCAACGCCGGCAACTCGGTCAGGCTGCGAATCTCGGCATCCGGCAGGCGCTCGGCCTCCCAGTCCTTGCCCGCCGGGTTGAACCAGATTGCCCGCAATCCAGCCTGTTGTGCACCGGCAATGTCGTCGCCCGGATGATCACCGATATGCACCGCCGATTCCGGCACTGCACCACCGCGCTGCAGAGCTTCATGGAACAAGCGCGCGTCAGGTTTGGCGATGCCGATATCTTCGGCGCATAGCGCAAATTTGAAGTAGTCCGCCAGGCCTAGCCGACGCACATCGGCGTTGCCGTTGGTAACCACGCCGAGGGCGTAATGGTTGGCGAGGATTTCCAGGGTGGGTTCGACTTCGGGAAATACCTCGATCTGATGCCGGGCGTGCAAGAACACTTCAAAACTCTTGTCCGCCAGATCCGAGGCTTCTGCGTGGGTGTATCCGGACTCTTCCAGCGCTTGGAACAAGACGCGCCGACGCAAGGCGCTGATCCGATGCTTGAGTCCCGGCTCGCTGCTCAGAATGCGTTCGCGAATGGCCCACAAATGCTCCACCGGCACCGCACCCAGATTGGGCGCGTGCTCGGTCAGCCATTCACGCAAAACGGCTTCGGCGCTGACGATCACCGGGGCCGTGTCCCAAAGGGTGTCGTCGAGATCGAAGGTGATCAACTGAATACTCATGAATCATCGCCTTTCATGCGTTTGGCCCGTGGATGGGCGCTGTCGTAGACCGTGGCCAGGTGCTGGAAGTCCAGGTGGGTGTAGATTTGCGTGGTCTTGATGTCCGAATGGCCGAGCAGTTCCTGCACCGCTCGCAGGTCCTGGGAGGACTCCAGCAAATGGCTGGCAAAGGAGTGCCGCAGCATGTGCGGGTGCAGGTTTTGCCCCAGTTCACGTTCACCGGCCGCTTTGACCCGCACCTGTATCGCCCGGGGGCCGAGACGTCGGCCTTGCTGGCTGATAAATACCGCGTCATCTGCCGGGTTGGCCAGTGCGCGCAAGGGCAACCACTGTTCCAATGCCTCGCGAGCCTTCTGGCCCACCGGCAATAGCCGTGTCTTGCTGCCTTTGCCGAGCACCTGGACCATGCCGTCGGCAAGGTCGAGCTGCTCAAGATTGAGCCCGGTCAGCTCGGACAGCCGTAAACCGGAAGAGTAGAAGAGTTCGAGAATCGCCTGATCGCGACGCGCGAGAAAGTCATCCTCCACACCCCCTTCAAGCAATTGCAACGCGCGGTCGGTGTCGAGGGTTTTCGGCAGGCGTCGCTCGCCCTTGGGCGGTGCCAGGCCATTGGCCGGGTCGTGGTCGCACAGGCCTTCGCGGTTCAGATAATGATAGAGCCCGCGCACGGCTGAAAGCAGGCGCGCCAGGCTGCGCGAGGATTGGCCCTGGGCATGCAGACGGGCGATCAGGCTGCGCAAGCGCTGGATATCCAGCGCTGCCCAGCTGCCGATATTCTGTTTGACGCACCAGCCCAGCACCTTATCGAGGTCGCGGCGATAAGCCGACAGCGTGTGCGGCGACACCTGCCGCTCACTGCGCAGGTGTTCGCAGTAAGCGTCCAGTTGCCGTTCCATGTTCAGCGTACCGAGCGCAGGGAGCTGTTGACCCGTGGCAGCACGCGGCCCATGACTTCGGCGATGTAGCTGAGGAACAACGTGCCCACCGAACTTTTGTAGTGCTGCGGATCACGGCTGGCGATGGCCAGGATGCCGTGGATGCCTTGATGGCTGATGGCGACGACGGCAGTGGAGCCAATCTGCTTGCGCTGTTCTTCGCCGAATAGAAAGTCCAGCTCATGTTCACGCAGACTGCCGCTGACGCTTTTATCTTCCAGCAACAGGCCGCCGATGGCCACCTGTGCCTCGGCGTGGGTGACCCAGCGGCCCACCGGCATGGCGTTGTCGCCAAGCAGGATCAGACTGACGAAGGGCACCTGGAAATCCTGGCGCAGGCTGTCTTCGACGCAGATCACCACATCTTCCAGGCTGGTGGCGTCCATCAGCGCGAGAATCAGGCGGCGGGTCTTGTCGAAGAGTCGATCGTTGTCGCGGGCCACATCCATCAAATGCGAAAGACGATGGCGCAGTTCGATGTTGCGATCGCGCAGGATGGTCATCTGCCGCTCCACCAGGGACACGGTGTCGCCGCGCCGATGGGGAATGCGCATTGCCGGCAGCAGTTCTTCGTGCTCGACGAAGAAGTCCGGGTGAGCCTCCAGGTACGCGGCAATCGCCGCCGCCTCCAGGCTCTCGGACGGCGTTTCGTCGGACTGTCGGGCGGGTACCTGAGGCTTATCGGTCATGACGTTGGCTCACTCAAAGACGTACTTGTCCTTCGTATACGCGGACTGCCGGGCCGGTCATCAGCACCGGTTGGCCAGGGCCTGCCCACTCGATGGACAGCCGCCCACCCGGCAGGTCGATCAACAGCGGCGAATCCATCCACCCCTGGCTGATCGCCGCTACTGCAGCGGCACAGGCGCCGGTACCGCAGGCCTGGGTTTCCCCGGCCCCGCGTTCCCATACGCGCAACTGCGCTCGGCCCCGGTCGATGACCTGGAGAAAACCGACGTTGACCCGCGCCGGAAAGCGCGGGTGATGTTCGATTTTCGGCCCCAGTTCATGCACCGGTGCATTGTTGATATCGCTGACCCGCACGACGGCATGGGGATTTCCCATCGACACGGCAGCCAGCTCCACTGGCGTACCGTCGACGTCAACCTGATAACTCGTCGCCTGTTCCGATGCCTGGAACGGGATATCGGCCGGTACCAGGCGCGGGGCGCCCATGTTCACGCCGATCTGGCCGTCACTGCGAACGTCCAGCTCGATGATGCCGCTTTTGGTCTCGACGCGAATCTGCCGCTTGGCGGTCAGGCGCTTGTCGAGAACGAAGCGGGCGAAACAGCGCGCACCGTTGCCGCATTGCTCCACTTCGGAACCATCGGAGTTGAAGATCCGATAGCGGAAATCCACATCCGGGTTGCTCGGTGCTTCAACGATCAGCAATTGATCGAAGCCGATGCCGGTGTGCCGATCACCCCATTGCTTGGCGTGCTTGGGCAGAATATGCGCGTGCTGGCTGACCAGGTCGAGGACCATGAAGTCATTGCCCAGGCCGTGCATTTTGGTAAAACGCAGCAGCATGGCTTACTCCGGCAGCAGGCTTTCGCCAGCAAACAACTCGGCTACCGTTTCACGGCGACGCACTTCAAATGCCTGATCACCGTCCACCAACACTTCAGCGGCGCGGCCGCGGGTGTTGTAGTTCGAACTCATGACAAACCCATAGGCGCCGGCCGAATGCACGGCCAGCAGGTCGCCTTCTTCCAGGGCCAGTTCACGCTCCTTGGCCAGGAAGTCGCCGGTCTCGCAGATCGGGCCGACGATGTCGTAGGCGCGGGCAGCGGTGGTACGCGGGCGCACGGCGGTGACGTCCATCCAGGCCTGATACAACGCCGGGCGGATCAGGTCGTTCATGGCCGCATCGACGATGGCGAAGTCTTTGTGCTCGGTGTGCTTGAGGTACTCGACCTGGGTCAGCAGCACGCCGGCGTTGGCGACGATGAAGCGGCCCGGCTCGAACACCAGCGCCAGGTCGCGACCGTCGAGACGCTCACGCACGGCCTTGATGTAGTCGGCAGCCAATGGCGGCTCCTCATCGCGATAACGCACGCCCAGGCCACCACCGAGATCGATGTGGCGCAGGTAGATGCCGCAATCGCCGAGACGGTCGACCAGGCCCAGGAGGCGGTCGAGGGCGTCGATGAATGGCGGCAGGGTGGTCAGTTGCGAGCCGATGTGGCAATCGACGCCGACCACTTCCAGGTTTGGCAGTTGCGCGGCACGCACGTAGACGTCTTCAGCGTCGGCGATGGCGATGCCGAACTTGTTCTCTTTGAGGCCGGTGGAAATGTACGGGTGGGTGCCGGCATCGACGTCCGGGTTGACGCGCAGCGAAATCGGCGCGCGAACGCCCAGCTCGGCGGCGACGATCTGCAGACGTTCCAGCTCGTCGGTGGATTCGACGTTGAAGCAGTGCACGCCGACTTCCAGGGCGCGACGCATGTCGTCACGGGTCTTGCCGACGCCGGAGAACACGATCTTGTCGGCACTGCCGCCGGCAGCCAGTACGCGTTCCAGTTCGCCACGGGAAACGATGTCGAAACCGGCGCCCAGACGCGCCAGGACATTCAGTACGCCCAGGTTGGAGTTGGCCTTGACCGCAAAGCACACCAGGTGCGGCATGCCGGCCAGCGCATCGGCGTACGCCAGGTATTGGGCTTCGATGTGCGCGCGCGAGTAAACGTAGGTCGGTGTACCGAAGCGCTCTGCGATGGCAGACAGGGCAACACCTTCCGCGAACAGTTCACCGTCACGGTAGTTAAAAGCGTCCATGAGGTTCCCTTATTGGTAGACGTCGTGCTTGTGCGACTTGGACGGCTGCTTTTGCGAGGACTGTGCCTGCTCTGCAGGGTCCTGGCTATCGTCCGGCAGGTACAGCGGGCCTTTTTGACCACAGGCCGACACGAGGCAGGCGACCGCGAGGAGCGCGGCAAGGGAAGAGATCAGGCGCTTCATGGCGAAATCCTTGAAAATGCATTAATTGCGCCGGAGTATACCGGCCACCCGGCAGCTTGCCTATGCGAGGGGGCTCCCGTCCGGCGGGGCTTGGCTTGCTGCAGGCAAGTCGTGTGAATGCATTGTGGGAGAGGGCTTGTGTGGCGAGGGAGCTCGCTCGCGCTCGGCCGCGAAGCAGACGCAATGCTTTGGGCGCGCTTGGCGACCCAGCGGGAGCAAGCTCCCTCGCCACGCAAGCTCGCTCCCACAGGAACAGTGTTTGATGTACCTATGGCATCGCTTGGTCGTTATCCTTTGCAATCGACAGGGCTCGCCCGTATCTTGCGGCGCTTGAGCCTGATCAGACAATTTTTGAGGTTGCCGCAATGAGTTTGTCCGAAGCCCGTTTTCACGATCTGGTCGATGAAACCCAGGAAAAGCTGGAAGACATCTTTGACGAAAGCGATCTGGATATCGATCTGGAGAGCTCGGCCGGTGTGCTGACCGTCAAGTTCGAGAATGGCACTCAGCTGATCTTCAGCCGCCAGGAGCCGCTGCGTCAGTTGTGGCTGGCGGCTGTTTCCGGTGGTTTCCACTTCGACTACGACGAAGAGAGCGAGCGCTGGATGTGCGACAAGAGCGAGGAGCAACTGGGTGAAATGCTTGAGCGCATCGTCAAGGCGCAGGCAGACGTCGAACTCGATTTCGAAGGTCTGTAAAAGCGTGACACAGCCAGCGCCCGTCCGTCCGCCAAAGCCGCTCTACAGCAATGTCAGCCCAGCGGTGCCGTCGCCGTGCAGCGGTGTGTGCCGTCTGGATGAGCAAAAAGTCTGCCTGGGCTGCTTTCGCCATGTCGAAGACATCCGTGAATGGCGCTCGGCGGATGATCAGCGCCGGCGGGTGATTTGCGCCGAGGCTGCTCACCGCAAATCCTCGGGATAAAGGCTGTTGTGGCGAGGGAGCTTGCTCCCGCTCGGTTGCGAAGCAGCCGCATGCTTTTGGGGGCGCTTTGCGCCCAGCGGGAGCAAGCTCCCTCGCCACAATGGACCGCACGGAAGCCGGATCGCCCAGCTTGTATATTTTTTGAGCTGTGATAGTGTCCGGGTACGCCTCAACCCATCGAGGCTCGTGAAAACCCCGCCTTCTTCTGGCGGGGTTTTGCTTTTTTCGTGCAGAAGAAAGGAGTCTGCCCTGATCATGACCGCACCTTCCATCACCCTTACCCGTCTGGACGTACAACGTCTGGAGCGCCTGATCGACAGCCTGGATGACACGCTGCCGGGCGTTATCGCGCTGCAAACCGAACTGGATCGCGCCGATACCGTGGTCGGCCACGATGAAGTGCCCGCCGATGTCGTGACCATGAACTCCCGTGTGCACTGCCGCGAAGAAAGCAGTGGCAAGGATTACCACCTCACCTTGGTGTACCCGAAGGATGCCAATGCCGACGAAGGCAAAATCTCTATCCTGGCGCCGGTCGGCAGTGCGCTGCTGGGGTTGAAGGTCGGTCAACATATCGACTGGCCGGCACCGGGCGGCAAGACATTGAAGCTGACCTTGCTGGAAGTCGAATCGCAACCGGCCAACGGTGGCGATTACAACATCTGACCGCGTCTCAGACCTGCTCGAGCGCGGCGTTCAATGCACGCTCCAGGTCGGCCTTGTAGCGCAAATAAAGATTGCTTGAGCCGTGACCATCACCGAGCAGGCCCGACAGATCCAGGTCGGTGATGTAGCAACGGTACCGTTCGCTCTCGCGGCGCTGCTCGACGATTTCCCGGGCGACCACGCTGAACAGTTGGTCGCCGTATTCCAGCTCTGAAAACTCCCGTTGATTGCAATACAGCGTGACCTGCACCTCGCCCGGTGCGGCTTTGCCGACGATCGCCTGTACGTCATAGAACGGTTTGTTGGCCGGGGTTTGCGGTGCTGGCCGGGCTTCGACCCGGCGCGCCCGACCCTGGCCGTGGGGCGAGAGTTGGTAGTAAAGGATGTCCGGGTTCTTCGGTTGCGCCGAATCCATCGGCAGTGCAGCGTCGCGCCGGTACTGGATCGACAGCAAAAACCGTTGCAAGGGCACCAGCAGGCTCTGCTCGTCATGCCAGGGCAACCGCTGATGCCACATGGCATTGAATTCATCGAGGACGTACAGATCAGCCAAGCCTTCATTCACCCGGTAGAACACCTGAATGCTGTCAGGCTGGCCCATGGGCAGCAGCAGTGACAGATCATGGTCTTGCAGCGCCATCGGGTCCAGCTGCAGCGGGCTGTAACCGGATTGCTCCTGTGCCAGGTATTCGAACAGGGCCGGCATCGATGTGAGGGCGGCATGTTTAACCTTGCCAGGCACCAGCTCCAGAGCGTGGTAATGCTGCTGGACCTGGATCAGGTAGCGCAAATTGAGTTGGCTGAGCAGCAAGTTCTGCGCGGTGTCGAGAATTTCCTCGACGCGCTGGGCTATGAATTGCGCGCGGTTATGGCAAAAACAACGTACGCGCAACGTTGGCTGCAACGGACCATCCGGCAGGTTGTTGAGGTAATCGCGCAGGCAGTCGAGCAGGGCGTGAGGGCCGTCGTAACGATTGACCAGCACTTCGTTCCAGCTGTTGAGCGTGACCTGGTCAAGGGTCAACACCAGATTTTCGCGGACCCCTGCATAGCTCAGTGAGTCGGTGCGCTCGGTAGTCATCAGGATGTTCAAGTCGCGGTGATGCTTGAGCGGGTCGATGCCGACGTTCACCAGAATCAGCACTTCGCTGGGCACGCTGGCGCGCAGCAAAGGCTCTTCGGCAACGGTTGGCAGCGGCAAGGGAATGCTTTGTTGCAGGCTGCCAAGCAGATTGAACAGTTCGAATTCGCTCATATCGCTGCTGCCGGGGTGCAAGGCGAGGCGCGTACTGCTGTCGATCACGCCGTTGCGGTGGCACCAAGTGAGCAATTCAAGCAGATGGCGGCTGCGCTTGATCGGCGCGAAATGCTCCCATTCGAGGGCATTGAGGCTGCCGTTGTACAAGCCCCATTGGCTTTGTCCGGATTCTTTCTTGTCGGGCGAGTGCACCAGCGTCAGGGTGTCTTCGGCCAGGTCGGGGGCAATGCCCGGATTGATGAACTCGACCTTGTCGGCCTTGCGCTCGAACGCCGCGTAGAGACGACGGCCGAGCACGCTCAAGTCGCGTTTGTTGATCAGGCTGACGGTTTGTTCGTTGCGGGCGAACTGGGTCAGGAAGCGGTAGCTGTAGTTCAGTTCGTTGACCAGGGCGCGGCGCTCCGATCCAACTTGCCTGACTTTCCACTGGCTGCGGCTGTCGAGCAGCGCCAGTTGTCGCTGGTCCCACTTCCATTCATGGGCCAGGCGTTCAAGCAGCGAGCGTTGCCAGCCCTGGGTGCGGCCGCCGCTGCCGGTCAGTTTGCGGTTGACCTTCAGGTACAGCGCGCGACGCACCAGTTCCAGGCGTTCCGGTTCATTTCGGGCGACGAGATATTCTTCGATGCGCCGGTAAACCACGACATATGGATCCAGCTCATCGAGATCGAGCTGATTGGCGAACACCGCTTGCTTGAAGCGCAGGCTCAGGCACTGGACCCTGGGGTGTTCGCTGGCGTAAACCTCGGTCAGCAGCAGCTTGAGCACCGATTTGTACGGCGACTCGATGCCCTTGAACAGCTGCCACAGGCCGGCGCCAACAAACTCGCCGGGTGGAATAAAGGCCAGATGCCCCAAGTCCAGGCTTTCGTCGGCGCGGATGAAGCGCTTGGAGAGCAGCGTGTGAGTGTAGCGGTCGTAACTCGCCTCTTCGTAGACCGGCACCAGCCACCAGATCGGTGTGCGCCCTGCCAACCAGATGGCAGTGCGATAGAACTCGTCGAGCAGCAGATAGTGCTGGGTGGTGCCGCAGTCTTCCGAACTCAGCTGTGTATCGCGCTCGCCGCGAACGAAACGAACCGGATCAATCAGAAAAAAATGCGCCTCCGCACCCTGGCTCGCCGCCCAGGCTTCAAGCAGCTGGCACTTCTTGCGCAGCTCAATGAGTTCGTTTTCGGTCAAGTCCGGGCTGTGACACACCCACACGTCCATATCACTCTGATCCGCCTGGGCCAGCGTGCCGAGGCTGCCCATCAGAAACAATCCGTGAATCGGCCTGGGCGGATTGCTGCCGTGGCGCGGCTTGTAGGAAAACGATCGGGTCAGGCGCTGGGCTTCGGCCAGGACGTGGGTGTCCGGCTCGTAATTCGACACGCCGGCCGGCGTGTTGCCGGAAACGTAGCCTGGCAACAGTGGATGATTGACGTGGAAGAACAACGGCAAGAGGCTCAATACCAATTGCTGGCGAGTGGACAAGCCTTCTATGGCACGGGCCAGGCGGCCGTCATTGAGCTTCAGAAAACGTGCGCGCAGCTGGCTGAGAACCTTTCGGTCGATTCCCTCTTCCAGATCGGGGCGGATTTCATGGGTGCGGGTCATGTCAGCTCAAACCGGCTCGCGGGGCTCGGGTGTGGGGCTCTCGGGTGAGGGGCAGTTTAGCGCCTCGGCCACGGGATTTTTAAGCTGAATTTGTTTTTTGACGTCAGATTTCTATCGCCTGGCGACAGCGCTCGGCAGAAACGGGCAACCCGGCTGGCCCGCGGAAATCCCATGGCAGGGGTTTCCGTGGGCGAAGGGGCGATTCAGGCTGTTTCCTGGACGCTCAGAATGGTCAGGACTGTTTGTACGCTTTGAGCGGCATCACGGCCCAGGCTGGTCAGATAACCGCCATCGGGCTGGTCGATCAATTCTTTTTCATGCAGGCGTTTGGCAGCGGCAATGTGTTTCGGGGCAGCGGTCTGATGAATTTTCAAACCTTCCTGGGAACTGTCCAGGTTGAAGAGTGCGAGGACTTCCAGTTCGGCAACCAACTCAGGGGTAAGCGACATAAGGACTCCAGACTTTCTAGGAATTGGACGACAGCGCCCCTAAGGTGATCTCACTCGTGCGGCATGTCCAGTGCTGGCGGCAGGGTTTTTTTGCCTGGGGCGGCTTTCCCCGGCTGCGGGGTGCCGCAGGAGCGAGGCTTGCCCGCGAAGAGCCGTGACGAGGTTTTCAGATAAACCGCGGCGAGGCTTACACGGGCACACACGCTGGTTTATTTCTTTTCCGGTGGCAGTTCCGGCAATGCGCGCAGCGCTGCTTCATACCATTGGGTGTTGAATGCGCGGTCTTCTTCGAGGATTGCGTCGATTTCTACCGCTAGAACGTGAGCCATCAGATTGAGGATTTCTTCGCGCTCGTAACCTACCAGGGTCAACTTGTTGAACGTTGCCTTGGCTGCTGGCGGGTTGTCGCTTTCGATCTGGTTTTCGATAGCTTCGACCAGCGTATTTTCGGCGAACTCTTCTTCGTCGGCATCGATATCGGTTGGCTCGCTCATGGCAGGCTCCTTGGGGAAAGATGGCCAGTTTACCCGCATTCATGCCCGTGATGCTGCTGGCAAGAAACGCCGCAGCGTTCTATAAACAGGCACTGCCCACCCCGCACGGCCTGGAGGCTATGTGATGCTCAAGCTTTACGGATTTGCTGTCAGCAACTACTACAACATGGTCAAACTGGCTCTGCTGGAAAAAGGCCTGCCCTTCGAAGAAGTGCCGTTTTACGCCGGGCAAACCCCGGAAGCGCTCGCCATCAGCCCGCGTGGAAAAGTACCGGTGCTGGCCGTCGAGCAGGGTTTCATCAATGAAACCAGCGTCATTCTCGAATACATCGAGCAAAGCCAGAAAGGCACGCCGCTGCTGCCCAGCGATCCTTACGAGCGGGCGCAGGTGCTGGCATTGGCCAAGGAGATCGAGTTGTATATCGAACTGCCGGGCCGTGCCTGCTATGGCGAAGCGTTTTTCGGCACGACATTGCCGGATGCCATCAAGGAAAAGACCCGCACCGAGCTGCTGCTGGGCATGGCGTCCCTGGGCCGACACGGCAAATTCAGCCCTTACGTGGCGGGCGACAGTTTGAGCGTGGCGGATCTGTATTTCCTGTACAGCGTGCCGTTGGCGTGCGGGGTCGCCAAGAAACTGTTCGATATCGATTTGTTGGCCGAGCTGCCGGCAGCGAAGGCACTGTTGCAGCGGCTGGAGCAGAATCCGAATGTGCAACGGATTGCTGCGGACAAGGACGCGGCGATGCCGGCGTTCATGGCGATGATTGCAGCCAAGAAGTAGATTTGCAGCGCTCCTGAGTCAGCCATCGCGGGCAAGCCCCGCTCCCACAGTATTGTGTCGGTCAACAGATGGTGACTCGGCGCCAATCCTGTGGGAGCGGGCTTGCCCGCGATACTTTTAGCGGCTGGCGAGCAATGCCTGACCGCGTGCCACGGCTGCCTTGACCTGCGCCGGCGCGGTGCCGCCGATGTGGTTGCGCGCATTGACCGAGCCTTCGAGGGTCAGCACGGCGAATACATCCTGATCGATCTGGTCGCTGAACTTGCGCAATTCTTCCAGGCTCATTTCCGCCAGGTCCTTGCCGCTTTCAACGCCATACTTCACGGCATGGCCGACGATTTCGTGGCAATCCCGGAACGGCAGGCCACGACGCACCAGGTAATCGGCAAGGTCGGTGGCGGTGGAGAAACCGCGCAGCGCCGCCTCACGCATCATCGCGTGCTTGGGCTTGATCGCCGGAATCATGTCGGCAAAGGCGCGCAATGAGTCGCGCAAGGTATCGGCGGCGTCGAACAACGGCTCCTTGTCTTCCTGGTTGTCCTTGTTGTAGGCCAGCGGCTGGCCTTTCATCAAGGTCAGCAAGCCCATCAGCGCCCCGAATACCCGGCCGCTTTTGCCGCGTACCAGCTCTGGCACGTCCGGGTTTTTCTTTTGCGGCATGATCGAGCTACCGGTGCAGAAACGGTCCGGCAGATCGATGAACTGGAACTGCGCGCTGGTCCACAGCACCAGCTCTTCGGAGAAGCGCGACAGGTGCATCATCGCGATGCTCGCGGCGGAACAGAATTCGATGGCGAAATCGCGATCGGACACGTTGTCCAGCGAGTTGCCGCCGACGGCGTCGAAGCCCAGCAGTTGCGCGGTGTACTCGCGGTCGATCGGGTAGGTGGTGCCCGCCAGCGCAGCGCTGCCCAGCGGCATGCGGTTGGTGCGCTTGCGGCAGTCGACCAGGCGCTCATAGTCGCGGCTGAGCATTTCAAACCAGGCCAGCATGTGGTGCCCGAAGGTAACCGGCTGAGCCGTCTGCAGGTGGGTGAAACCGGGCATGATGCTGCCGGCTTCGCGCTCGGCCTGTTCCAGCAAGCCTTTTTGCAGGCGGGTGATTTCGCTCAGGATCAGGTCGATCTCGTCACGCAGCCACAGACGGATGTCAGTAGCGACCTGGTCGTTGCGGCTGCGGCCGGTGTGCAGCTTTTTGCCCGTCACGCCGATTCGGTCGGTCAGACGCGCCTCGATATTCATGTGCACGTCTTCGAGATCGACGCGCCAGTCGAACTGGCCGGCCTCGATTTCAGCCTGGATGGTCTTCAGGCCATCGGTGATGCTGTCGCGCTCGGCATCGGTCAGCACGCCGACCTTGGCCAGCATGGTGGCGTGGGCGATCGAGCCCATGATGTCGTGGCGATACAGGCGCTGGTCGAAGGTGACGGAGGCGGTGAAGCGGGCGACGAAGGCGTCGACGGGTTCACTGAAGCGGCCGCCCCAGGACTGATTGGTCTTGTCAGTGCTCATGAATTCGCTCGTATCGGCTGAAGAAAAATGGCGTTGAAACTGGCGCGGATAATAACAGGGTTGCCAATCGTGTCGGTGACACTGGTCGACTGGTTTTTCATGTCGTGAGTTGTGTCAGGTCAAGCCTTGGACGAATTGCACAACGATATTTTTCAATTGAGCAATATCGTCTCGGCAACCGTCTACAGTTGGACAATAGGATCAGCGCACTTCCTGGTGCCAAAGCTGACTATAAGAAGAGGGGTGTCCGTATTGCGTATCAGCAAACCCTGTGGCGATGTGTCGCCAAAGCGGGCCTGGGCCGCCAATCGCCCGGCAGATGAAAATTTAGCTGCCCGACAAGCGGCACTTTTTGACGCTCGCGCTAGTCTTAGCGTGGATCGCGGTGACGGACGTCACTTCACCTGTCTACGCTATCCTTGTGCGAGACTCACGCAGGAATCCAGCGCAATATGAATGTCCTGATCGTTGATGACGAACCCCTGGCCCGCGAGCGCCTGAGCCGAATGGTTGGCGAACTCGAGGGATACAGTGTCCTGGAGCCCAGCGCCACGAATGGCGAAGAAGCGTTGGCACTGATCGACAGCCACAAACCGGACATCGTGCTGCTCGATGTCCGTATGCCGGGCCTCGATGGCCTGCAGGTGGCCGCACGATTGTGCGAACGTGAAACTCCGCCCGCCGTGGTGTTTTGCACCGGGCCCGATGAATTTGCCGTGGAAGCCTTACAGGCCAGCGCCGTAGGCTATCTGGTGAAACCTGTGAGAACTGAACATTTACAAGACGCATTAAAAAAAGCCGAGCGCCCCAATCGTGTTCAACTCTCGGCCCTGACCCGTCCGGCTGCCGAAAGCGGCAGTGGTCCCCGCAGCCACATCAGCGCCCGCACCCGTAAAGGGATCGAGCTGATTCCGCTGGACCAGGTGGTCTACTTCATCGCCGATCACAAATACGTGACCTTGCGCCATGAAGCGGGCGAAGTGTTGCTCGATGAGCCGCTCAAAGCGCTTGAGGACGAATTCGGTGACCGTTTCGTGCGGATCCATCGTAACGCGCTGGTTGCCCGTGAACGCATCGAACGCTTGCAACGCACACCGCTTGGGCATTTCCAGCTGTTTCTCAAAGGCCTGAACGGTGACGCATTGATCGTCAGTCGACGCCATGTGGCCGGCGTGCGGAAAATGATGCAACAGCTTTGATTCGCTGTTCGCAGGCGAGTTTCACACCCGATTGCCGGATATCCGGGGCCAGGGAGGCCGAGTAGTTTCTGATACAAGTCAAAGTGGATTTGGCTGAGCTGTTATTATCCGTCGTATCTTTTCAGTACGGATTGATCCATGTCCTCTCGCCAAATCCGCATCGCCACCCGCAAAAGTGCTCTCGCCCTGTGGCAGGCCGAATACGTCAAAGCCCGTCTCGAACAGGCCCACCCGGGTTTGCTCGTGACGTTGGTGCCGATGGTCAGTCGAGGCGACAAGCTTCTCGACTCGCCATTGTCGAAAATCGGTGGCAAGGGCCTGTTCGTCAAGGAACTGGAAACCGCCCTGCTGGAAAACGAAGCCGACATCGCTGTGCATTCGATGAAAGACGTGCCGATGGACTTCCCCGAAGGGCTCGGCCTTTTCTGCATCTGCGAACGCGAAGACCCGCGTGATGCATTCGTCTCCAATACCTATTCCAGCCTGGACGAGTTGCCGCAAGGCAGCATTGTCGGCACGTCGAGCCTGCGCCGCCAGGCTCAGTTGCTGACCCGTCGTCCGGACCTGGAAATCCGTTTCCTGCGTGGCAACGTCAATACGCGTCTGGCCAAACTGGATGCCGGCGAATACGACGCCATTATTCTCGCCGCTGCCGGGTTGATCCGGCTGGGCTTTGAAGATCGCATCACCTCGGCCATCAGCGTCGACGACAGCCTGCCGGCCGGTGGCCAGGGCGCCGTGGGCATTGAGTGCCGGACTGCCGACAGCGAAATTCATGCGCTGCTGGCGCCGCTGCATCACCAGGACACCGCCACCCGCGTGACCGCCGAGCGTGCTCTCAACAAACACCTCAATGGCGGCTGCCAGGTGCCTATCGCCTGTTACGCCGTGCTTGAAGGCGAGCAGGTCTGGCTGCGTGGCCTGGTGGGCGATCCGAGCGGTGGCCTGCTGCTCAGCGCCCAGGCGCGTGCGCCACGTGGTGCTGCCGAAGCCTTGGGTGTGCAAGTGGCCGAGGATCTCTTGAGCCAGGGCGCCGCCGACATTCTCAAAGCGGTCTACGGCGAGGCAGGTCACGAGTGACTGGCTGGCGCTTGCTGCTGACGCGTCCAGCGGATGAGTCGGCAGCCCTGAGCCGTTTTCTGGCCGGGCAGGGGATTTTCAGCAGCAGCTTGCCGCTTTTGGACATCGTGCCGATCCCTGCCTCTGACACAATGCTAGGCGTGATTCAGAACCTCGAACGATTTTGCGCGGTGATCGTGGTCAGCAAGCCTGCTGCGCGAATCGGCGTCGAATTGCTCGAACGCTCCGGCTCGCAAGCAATGGGTGTGAAGTGGTTCAGTGTCGGTGCCGCGACGGCGCAGATCCTTGAAGATCAAGGCCTGGACGTGAGCTTCCCGGATGAAGGGGATGACAGCGAAGCCTTGCTTGAGCTTGCAGCGCTGCGCGAGGCTCTTGCCCGGCCGGATCCCGAGGTTCTGATCCTGCGCGGCGAGGGCGGGCGCGAACTGCTGGCCGAGCGCTTGCGTGAGCGAGGTGCTAGTGTCGAGTATCTGGAGTTGTACCGCCGCCAGTTGCCGATGTACCCGTCGGCAGCGCTGCAGGACCGGATCGAAGCGGAACGCCTGAACGCACTGGTGGTCAGCAGTGGACAGGGTTTTGAGCACCTGCATCAATTGGCTGGCGATGCCTGGCCGCAATTGGCGCAGTTGCCGTTGTTTGTACCAAGCCCCAGGGTCGCCGAGCTGGCACGTGCCGCCGGAGCCCTCAAAGTTGTGGATTGTCGTGGTGCGAGCGCCGCGGCTTTGCTGACGGCGTTACGGGAGCATCCCGTGCCCGTTCTCTAATGCAAAGGATGGATACGTGAGCGAAACAGCCTTGCCAAAAAATGACTCGCGGCCTGTGCCAGATGCGCCGGTTGATACTCCTCTTGATGAAGCGCTGCCTCCTGCTGCCGAGCCGCGCCGAGGCAATGGACTGGCGATCGTCGCCATACTGCTGGGTGCCGCCGGCATTGCGGTAGGTGGTTGGGGTGTCTGGCAGGTGCGTCACCTGCAGGCGACCAACCAACAACAACTGAGCCAGGTGCAGGCGTTGAGTGACGAGGCGCAGAGCCTGAAGCTCAATGAACAGCGCCTGAGCGCGCGTCTGGAACAACTGCCCGGCGCCGATGTGCTGGAAGAGCGCAGCCGTCTGGTGATTCAGTTGCAGGGTGATCAACAGCGACTCAATCAACGTCTGGAAACGGTTCTCGGTGCCAGTCGCAAGGACTGGCGTCTGGCCGAAGCCGAACACTTGTTGCGCCTGGCCAGCCTGCGGCTGTCGGCATTGCAGGACATCAGCAGTGCCCAGGCGCTGGTGGAGGGTGCCGATGAGATTCTCCGCGAACAGAATGATCCGGGTTCGTTTGCCGCGCGCGAACAAGTAGCGAAAACCCTGGTGGCCTTGCGCAGCACTGAGCAGCCCGATCGCACCGGTTTGTTCCTGCGGTTGGGCGCATTGCGCGATCAAGTGATCAGCCTCACCGAGCTCGCACCCGAGTACAAGGACCGCGGCGAATCCCTGCTCGGGCTGACTGCAGATGGCGACGGCGCCAGTCGCTGGGCGCAATGGTGGGATCAGATCTCGCGCTACATCCGCATCGATTTCAACGCCGACAAGAATGTTCGTCCGTTGCTGGCAGGCCAGAGCCTGAGCCAGGTGCGCCTGGCGCTGAGCCTGGCACTTGAACAGGCACAATGGGCTGCGCTCAATGGCCAGGCCGCGGTTTACAGCCAGGCGCTGGACGAGGCGCGGGATGTGCTCAAGGGCAATTTCAACCCGGACAACCCGCAAAGCAAAGTGATGCTCGAACAGGTGGCCGAACTGAGTACGCAGCCCGTCACGGTGGTCACCCCGGATCTGACCGGGACCCTGAGTGCGGTGCAGGGTTACCTGCAGCGACGTAACGTCAATGCCGAAGATTCGATCAAGCCGCTGGCCAAACCTGCCGCGAATACCGCGCAGGAGGCTACGCCATGAAGCGTCTCTATGTGATCGTGTTTCTGGTCATCGCTGCCGCCGCTGCGCTGGGACTGGCGATCGCCGAACATTCCGGTTACGTGCTGATTGCCTACAAGAGCTTCCGCTTCGAATCGAGCCTGTGGGCAACGCTGGCGTTGATTGCGGTGCTCTGGCTGGTGTTCTGGGGCATCAAGGCGTTGATCGAGTTGGTGACGACTTCCGGTGGCGTGGTCAATCCCTGGTCGCGACGCAATCGCAGTCGTCGGGTGCAGGTCGCTATCGAGCACGGGCAACTCGATCTGGCCGAAGGTCGCTGGGCCAGTGCGCAGCGGCATTTGCATCGCGCCGCGGAGGCCGAGCGCCAACCGTTGCTGTACTACCTCGGCGCTGCCCGCGCAGCCAACGAACAAGGCTTATATGAAGAGAGCGACAACCTGCTGGAGCGCGCTCTGGAGCGTCAACCTCAGGCCGAGTTGGCGATTGCCCTGAATCACGCGCAATTGCAGACCGACCGTGGTGATACCGAGGGTGCCCTGGCCACCCTGCAAGCGATGCATGAGCGCCATCCGCATAACGCACAGATGCTGCGCCAGTTGCAGCGCCTGCACCAGCAACGAGGCGATTGGTCGGCGGTAATCCGCCTGTTGCCGGAGTTGCGCAAGGATAAAGTCCTGCCCAAGGCTGAACTGGCCGAACTGGAGCGTCGTGCCTGGGGTGAAAACCTGTCCCTGGCAGCGCATCGGGAAGCGGATGGAACCGTCGGTTTGCAAGCGCTCGAACGCGCCTGGCAGCAACTGACGTCTGCTCAACGCCAGGAGCCGCAGCTGGTGCTGGCCTATGCTGAGCAACTCCGTCAGTTGGGCGCTCAGGCTGAGGCCGAAGAGGTCTTGCGCACGGCGCTCAAGCGCAGCTACGACAGCCACTTGGCGCGTCTCTACGGATTGGTGCGTGGCAATGATCCGGCGCGTCAGCTACAAATCGCCGAAGGCTGGCTCAAGGATCATCCCGCCGACCCGAGCCTGTTACTGACCCTGGGGCGTCTGTGTCTGCAATCCAGCCTGTGGGGCAAGGCGCGGGATTATCTGGAGAGCAGCCTGCGTGTGCAGCGCAATCCGGAAGCCTGCGCCGAGCTGGCGCGGCTGCTGGCGCAAATGGGCGACACCGAACGCAGCAACCAGTTGTTCCAGGAGGGCTTGGGCTTGCTGGACGAGCGCTTGCTGGCAGCGCCGTTACCGGTACTCGCTCACGCTTGATGGCGGGGAGTTGTCGCGTTTGTCCGTTGGCGAATTCTGCATGGAAGGCAATACAGAATGGCGAAAACCAGTCTGTTTTTGTCTTCCTATCGCATCTTAAGCATAGTCCTACAAAGGACTACACCTAATCTTCTAGCTTCTGTCGGGAATTCCCTACGTCCTTGCTGAAGTGTCGCTGTCCACCTGCCTTGAAAGGCTTGCGCGCTTTCCTCTACCGTAGCTATCTGTCCTTAATTGTTACGGAAAAGCCATGTCGTTGGCCTGCTCACGCTCCTTGTTTTTTGCACTTTTCATTGCGGGCGCCCTGGTGCTGGGCGTGTCTTACTATCTGCAATATGCCGTGGGTCTGAAGCCTTGCGGGTTGTGCCTGTTGCAGCGACTCTGCCTGGCGTTGCTGACGGGCGTCTGCCTGATCGCGGCGGTGCATGGGCCGGGCCGTCTCGGGGCATTCCTCTATTGGTTGCTGAATCTTGTCTGCAGCCTGGCCGGTACCGTGACTGCGTGGCGGCAGGTTTTGCTCCAGAGCGATCCGGCGCATCAGCTCTCGACATGTGTTCCGGATCTGCCTGAGGTATTCGCCAATGCGCCCTGGACGTGCATCCTGCGCCTGATGTTCAACGGCTCGATCGATTGCCGACAAGTCGCCTGGACCTTGTTCGACCTGAGCCTTCCTGAATGGAGTTTGCTGTTCTTCGTGGCAATGATGATTCTCGCGGTTTACCAGCTGTTGCGACTTGTGCGGATCAGCGTGCGGCGACCACTCGGCGGCGATTCGTCGCATCACGCCCTGGCACGCGATTAAACACTTGTATGAACTTTATCGCGTGCGTACCTTGAAGCCACAGTCGTGCGGGCATAATCTGGCCCGCACGTGTCATTGGAATTATGTTGCTCGATGACGCTCTGCCTGACCGCCCATTACAAGAGGCGAACAGGCATAGAGCAGCTGACCCACAAGGGAAGAGAGATCACCATGCTCGAAAGTTGTCAGAATGCTCAGGAACGCTGGGGTGGAGTGCACCTGTTGATCGATCGCTGGTTGCAGGAGCGCAAGGAGCTGATCGACGCCTACGACAAGCTCGGTGCAAAGCCTGAAGCTTTGGGCGAAAACAGAAAACCTTTGCAGGAATTCTGCGGCGTGCTGGTCGACTACGTTTCTGCCGGGCACTTCGAGATCTACGAACAGCTGACCGGCGAGGCCAAGGCCTTCAACGACAAGCGTGGTCTGGAGCTTGCCGAGACCCTCTACCCACGCATCGATGTCATCACCGAGAAACTCCTCGCGTTCAACGACCTGTGCGATGAAGGCAAGTGCGTCGCAGAGAAGTTCAAGGAGCTCGGCGGCCTGTTGCATGAACGCTTCGAACTGGAAGACTGCCTGATCGAAGTGCTGCACACCGCTCACAAGGAAGCCGATTCGGTCCAGGCCTGAAGCGCTTCGTGCAAAACCCGAAACGGCGTGCCAAGGCACGCCGTTTTCATTTCTGCTTTCAACCGGTAGCGCCGCGTAACTCGACTTCGAAGACCAGTGGTGTGAAAGGCGCGATCAGGTCGCCAGCACCCTCGGCGCCATAGGCTTGTGCCGAAGGAATCACCAGGCGCCATTTTGCGCCGACCGGCATTTGCTGCAACGCAGTGCGCCAGCCACTGATCACGCTATCAAGACTGAACCACTGCGGCTGACTGTTCTGGTCGAACACTGTGCCGTCGGGAAGGCGACCGATGTACAACACCTGCACCTTGCCGTTCGGCCCGGCCTTGACGCCAGTCCCGGGTGCCAACTCGGTCAGCAGAATGCCATCGGCCAATTCGCGAACACCGGGTTTGGCTTTTTCATCGGCGAGAAATCGTTGCTCGTTTTCCAGTGCCAGTTCGCTCTGCGGCGCAGGCGATTGCATGGCGACCCGGGCTTCGTGCTCGGTGAGAATCTGCTCGATTCGCTCCTCTTTCAACGCCAGTGGTTTGCCTTGGTAGGCTTGTTGAAGGCCTTCGACCAACGCCTTGAGTTGCAGGTCGGGAACCTCTTGGCGCAAGCGCTCGCCCAGGCTCGCGCCCAGACTGTATGCGAGATCGTGGGCGTCATTTTCCTGGGCTTTTTCAGCAGCATGAGCCGCCGAAAAAATTACCCACAGCGATAAAAAAAGGTAGCGCGACATGGGCACTCTCCAACCTGGAATGCGGGCGATTATGCCAGTGTGAAGAGACTGAAAGGTGAACTGCTTTTTGCGTCGACGAAGAAGATTTTCGCTGGTTTGCAACGCACCGCTTTCGATAGTGTCAACATGCCCTAGCGGCGGTTGCAGCAGAGGTCTAGTATGAGCCGCAACTCACTTCAGCCAGGAGGTAAACCATGTCGGCCACCAAGAAGCCAGTAAACACTCCGTTGCACCTGCTTCAACAACTCTCGGGCAGCTTGCTCGAGCATCTGGAAAACGCTTGTTCCGAAGCCTTGGCTGATGCTGAAAAACTGCTCGCCAAGCTGGAAAAGCAGCGCGGAAAAGCGCAGGAAAAATTGCATAAATCCCGCACCAAATTGCAGGACGCCGCGGCAGCCGGCAAGGCCAAGGCGCAAGCCAAAGCCAAGGAAGGAGTGAAGGAACTCGAAGACCTGCTTGATGCTCTCAAAGAGCGCCAGTCGGACACTCGTGGCTACATTCTGCAACTCAAGCGCGACGCTCAAGAGAGCCTGAAACTGGCTCAGGGCATTGGTCGTGTACAAGAGGCTGTCGGCAAGGCGTTGACCCTGCGTTCGGCCAAGTCAGCCGCGGCCCCTGCGAAGAAAGCCGCTGCCAAACCGGCTGCCGCAAAAGCACCGGCCAAACCTGCCGCCAAACCTGTCGCTAAAACGGCGGCTGCCAAACCAGCTGCAAAACCTGCTGCGAGAACTGCTGCTGCCAAACCTGTCGCTGCCAAGCCGGCTGCTGCAAAAACAGCGGCTGCAAAACCTGCCCCGGCAAAAACCGCTGCAGCAAAACCAGCCGCAAAACCGGCGGTAAAAACTGCCGCTAAACCAGCCGCAAAACCAGCCGCTAAATCCGCTGCAAAACCTGCTGCCAGAACCGCCGCGGCGAAGCCTGCTGCCAAGCCGGCAGCCAAACCGGTTGCGGCCAAAACCGCAGCCAAGCCTGCGGCTAAACCAGCAGCAAAACCTGCAGCAAAACCTGCGGCGAAAGCACCGGCTAAACCCGCTGCCAAACCGGCCGCTAAAACGGCTGCGGCAAAACCTGCCACTGCCGCCAAACCGGCAACTGCCAGCGCCGCCAAACCGGCCGCCGCCAAACCCGCTGCCAAACCAGTTGCAGCAAAACCAGCGGCCAAACCTGCTGCTAAACCAGCCGCCAAACCAGCAGTGAAAAAACCGGTTGCCGCCAAGCCCGCGACCGCACCTGTTGCCAAGCCAGCCACTCCGGCTCCCGCTGCAGCACCTGCTTCGACGGCCAGCACCTCGACAACTGCGCCAGCACCAACGCCGGCCGCTGTTCCGAGCGCAGCAACCTCCACGCCTACCAGCGCTTCCTAAGTGCCGGTTACCGCGACGCGCAGCTGATGCAGCGCGTTGCGGTCGAGGTGGGCGGCGTCTGCCGTCACGCCTTCCAGCCAGGCCGATAGATCGGCCGTCTCTTCCTGCGGCCAGTTTTGGGTCGTTTGCTCCAGTCGCTGTAGCAAATGCCGTTCGGCTTCCAGCTCCAACGTCTTCACTTGCTCGCGCAACGTATGCAACCCGGCGTCTCTTGCTGCAGCGTCTTTCCATTGCATGCGCAGCGCCCGTAACGGTCGCACGACATCCGCATCCCAGGTTCGGGCTATCTCTCGAAGTTGCTGCAAGCGCTGTTCGTTACAGCTGATTCTTCGCTCCTCCAGCCAAGCCGCGCACAGCAGCAGGCAGACATTGACTCCCGCCGCCTGCAATTGCAGGCACGCCTGCTCGACACCCGGGCGGGCGTAGGTAGTGAGGGAAAAGCTCCACAGGTCAGAGGACATAGTGCTACTCGCGCCAGTTGCGAGCGAAGCTGGTAGACTCCGCCGCCATTATGATTCGACTTCAGAACCTGACTTTACAGCGTGGCCCGCAACGTCTGCTAGAAGACGCCGAGCTGACCCTGCACGCCGGCCAGAAAGCCGGCCTCATCGGTGCCAACGGCGCCGGCAAATCGAGCCTGTTCGCCTTGCTTCGGGGTGAACTGCACCCGGATTCGGGTGATTGCTTGCTGCCGGGCGACTGGCGTATCGCCCACATGCGCCAGGAGGTCGACACGCTCGATCGCCTGGCGGTCGACTACGTGCTCGATGGCGACTTGCGCCTGCGCCAGGTACAGCGAGACCTGGCGGCAGCCGAAGCGGCCCATGACGGTGCCGCGCAGGCCCGCCTGCACTCCGAGCTCGACAGCGCCGACGGTTACACCGCCGATGCCCGGGCGCGCAAGTTGCTGGCCGGTCTGGGCTTCACTAACGAGCAGATGGATCGTCAGGTCGGGGATTTCTCCGGTGGCTGGCGGATGCGTCTGAACCTGGCGCAGGCCTTGATGTGTCCATCGGACCTGCTGCTGCTCGACGAACCGACCAACCACTTGGACCTCGATGCCATTATCTGGCTCGAAGAGTGGCTCAAAAGTTACCCCGGCACCTTGATGCTGATTTCCCACGACCGGGATTTCCTCGATGCCGTGGTCGATCACGTGGCCCACGTCGATCAGCGCAAGATCACGCTGTATCGCGGTGGCTACAGTGCCTTCGAACGCGCCCGCGCCGAACGCCTGGCCCAGCAACAGCAGGCCTATGAGAAGCAGCAGGCGCAACGTGCGCACATGGAAAGCTACATCGCCCGCTTCAAGGCTCAGGCTACCAAGGCCCGTCAGGCCCAGAGCCGGATCAAGGCGCTGGAGCGGATGGAAGAGCTGACCGCGGCTCACGTCGATTCGCCGTTCGATTTTGTGTTCCGCGAATCGCAGAAAATTTCCAGCCCACTGATCGACCTGTCTGATGCTCGCCTGGGTTACGGCGACAAAGCGGTGCTGGAGAAGGTCAAGCTGCAACTGACCCCCGGTGCACGGATCGGTTTGCTCGGGCCGAACGGTGCCGGCAAATCGACCCTGATCAAGAACCTTGCAGGCGAGCTGTCGCCGCTGGCGGGTCGGTTGACCCGTGGTGAGAACACCGTGGTCGGTTACTTCGCCCAGCATCAGTTGGACTCGCTGGATTCCAAAGCCAGTCCGTTGCTGCATTTGCAGCGCCTGGCACCCACCGAACGCGAACAAACCCTGCGCGACTTCCTCGGTGGTTTCGACTTCCGAGGCGCGCGAATCGACGAGCCGGTGCTGAATTTCTCCGGTGGCGAGAAGGCGCGCCTGGCGCTGGCGTTGATCGCCTGGGATCGGCCGAACCTGCTGCTGCTCGATGAGCCGACCAACCACCTGGACCTGGAAATGCGCCTGGCGCTGACCATGGCCTTGCAGGAATTCAGTGGCGCGGTATTGGTGGTTTCCCACGACCGTCACCTGCTCAAAAGCACCACCGACAATTTTTATCTGGTGGCGGACGGCAAGGTCGAAGAGTTCGACGGCGATCTGGAAGACTACACCCGCTGGCTGGTGGATTACCGCCAGCGCAATGCGCCGGTGAGCAATACGCCGGTCAATCCGGACAAAACCGACAAGAAGGCCCAGCGTCAGGCTGCAGCCGCGTTGCGTCAGCAACTGGCGCCGCACAAGCGTGAAGCGGAAAAGCTCGAAGCCGAGCTGGGCAAGCTGCACGAGAAACTGGCGAAGATCGATGCCAGCCTCGGTGACAGTGACATCTACGAGCCGGCGCGCAAGAACGACTTGCGTGATCTGCTGGCCGAACAAGCCAAGCTCAAAGTACGCGAAGCGGAGCTGGAAGAGGCCTGGATGGAAGCTTTGGAACTGCTGGAAAGCATGCAGGCGGAGCTGGAGGCGCTGTCCTGATGGAGGCCTTCAGACTTCCGTTGCCGGCCATGTGGGCCGAACCGATATGGCTCGGCGTGCAAATCCTGCTGATCCTGCTGGCCGGTTACCTGGCCCAGCGTTTTGTCGCCAAGTGCCTGACCCGCCTCGGCGAGCGCTACCCGTTCCCGCCACAGTTGCTGATGCCGCTACGCGGTGGCCTGCGTTGGCTGATCATGGGCAGTGCCCTGATTTTCGTACTGGAACGCCTGGGAGTGTCGGCCACGGTGCTGTGGACGGCGTTGTCCGGTTTTGTCGCGGTAGCGGCGGTGGCGTTTTTCGCCATGTGGAGTGTGTTGTCGAACCTGCTGTGCGCGATCCTGATTTTCACCGTTGGCCCGTTTCGCCTGGGCGATGTGGTCGAGCTGGTGGACACCACCGACAAACCCGGGGTCAAGGGCCGTGTCGTGGCGATCAATCTGCTCTACACCACATTGATCGAATCCGAAGAGCTCGGCACCGGCAGCGCGATGGTGCAGGTGCCCAACAGTTTGTTCTTCCAGCGTTCGGTTCGGCGTTGGCGGGGGACCGACATGTTCCCTTCGAGCGGGTTCGAAAAGTAAGCCGGCTTGGGATCGCAGCCTTTTCACATGCAAAAAATCGGTAGTCACCAGCCCAAAGCCGCATTAGCTTAGACGTCTGTCACGAGTTCGAGTCGAGGTGTGCAATGGAGCTTCAAACATGGCTGGCGTTTTTTGCCGCCTGCTGGGTGATCAGCCTGTCACCGGGCGCCGGCGCCATTGCGTCGATGTCCAGCGGCCTGCAATACGGTTTCTGGCGCGGCTATTGGAACGCCTTGGGCCTGCAACTGGGTCTTGCGGTGCAGATCGCGATTGTTGGCGCCGGTGTCGGCGCGATTCTCACCGCCTCCGCCACAGCCTTCTACGCAATCAAATGGTTTGGCGTGGCGTACCTGGTGTATCTCGCCATCAAGCAATGGCGCGCGCTGCCCAGCGACATGAGCGATGACGCGGCAGTGCGGCAGATCGGCAAACCGATGGCGCTGGTGTTCCGCGGGTTTCTGGTAAACATCAGCAACCCCAAGGCGCTGGTGTTCATGCTCGCGGTGTTGCCGCAGTTCATCGACCCGCACGCGCCGCTACTGATCCAGTACGTGATCATTGGCGTCACCATGATTTGCGTCGACCTGATCGTCATGGCCGGGTACACCGGGCTGGCCTCCAAAGTGCTGCGTCTGTTGCGTACACCAAAACAGCAGAAGCGCATGAACCGCACCTTTGCCGGACTGTTCATTGGCGCGGCGGCGTTCATGGCCACCTTGCGTAAAACAGCGGTGTAGACACCCGTCAGTACAAAAAAGGCGACCTTTGCGGGTCGCCTTTTTCGTTTCAGGGATTCGGTACCCGCGACACGCTTGTCAGGGGCTGGCTCGCGCAGGATGTTTGTCAAAACAGCACAACAAAGCTTGAGTGAAAGTGATTGGGAGGGAACAATATGTTACTTCGTATTTCCAGCTGAGAATCATTCATGAGTGCCCCGTCCCGTTTCCTGGCCTGGCTGATAGCGCCTGTGTTTGCCCTGTGCAGTTTCAATCTGCTGGCGGACACGGTGGAAGGCGCACCGCAAGCACTGCATTTACTCGACTATATCGGTGCGGACTACCCGGGTGCGGTACAAGCAGGCAACGTCGTCAGCGAATCCGAGTACCGCGAGCAGCTGGAATTCGTCCAGGTCTTGCAAGGATTGGTGGCGGCCATGCCAGCGAAACCGGAAAAGGCTGAGCTGGTGCAGGGCATCGGCAAGCTGCACAGCGCCATTGCTGCGCGTCAGGAGGGGGCCGAGGTTGCCCGTCTGGCGCGGCAACTGGGGGCAAAACTGGCAGTGGCCTATGAGGTCAGCCAGGCACCGATCATCACTCCGGATCCGACCCGAGGGGCGCCGCTGTACGCCCAGCATTGCTCGGTGTGCCATGGCGATACCGGCGCGGGTGACGGTCCTGCGGGCGTCGGTCTGACCCCGCCACCCGCCAATCTGCGCGATAACGCGCGCCTGGATCACCTGAGTCTTTACGCGATCTACAACACCTTGAATCTGGGGGTGGAAGGCACCGATATGCCCGCCTTCGGCGATCAACTCGATGATCGTCAGCGTTGGGACCTGGCCACGTACATCGCCAGCTTCAGCGCCGATCCGGCGACCGTCAGCAGTGACAAGTCCTACAACATTGCCGATCTGGCCCGCCAGACTCCGGCCGAAGTGCAGGCCGTGGACGGTGCGCAAGCGGCGGCGCTATTCCGTGCCCAACGGGCACAACCGCCGCAGGTCAAGCGTGGCCCGGCGCAATTGCTCGATTACACCGCCGCGACCCTGGACAAGAGCGTTGCAGCCTATCGTGCCGGCGAACACGATCAGGCCTATGACTTGTCGGTGGCGGCCTACCTGGAAGGCTTCGAACTGGTCGAAAGCTCCCTCGACAACGTCGATGCCAACGTGCGCAAAGACACGGAAAAATCGCTGATGGCTTACCGTCAGTCGTTGCAGGATGGCTTGCCGGTAGAGCAGGTCGAGCAGCGTCTGGAGGCGGCCAAGGCCAAACTGAAAATCTCCGCCGGTTTGTTGGGCAGCGATGGCTTGAGCTGGTCCCTGAGCTACATTTCCGGCCTGCTGATTCTATTGCGCGAAGGTTTGGAAGCGATCCTGGTGCTGGCGGCGATTCTCGCCTTCTTGCGTAACACCGGCCAGCAATCGGCCGTGCGCAGCGTCAACGTCGGTTGGGGGCTGGCGCTGGTCGCGGGGTTGGCCACCTGGGCGCTGGCGGCGTATGTGATTGATGTCAGCGGTTCCCAGCGTGAATTGCTCGAAGGCGCGACGGCGCTGTTTGCCAGCGTCATGGTGCTGTGGCTCGGGGTGTGGATGCATGATCGTCGTCACGCCGCGGCCTGGCAGGATTACATCAAGAGCAGCCTGGTGGGCGGTGGCGGGCGTTTCGGCTTTGCGATCCTGGCGTTCTTCTCGGTGTATCGCGAGCTGTTCGAGGTGATTCTGTTCTACGAAACCCTGTGGTTGCAGGCAGGTCCTGCTGGCCATGATGCGGTGCTGGCGGGTGGTGCCACGGCACTGGTGCTGCTGGTGGGCCTGGCGTGGGTGATATTGCGCGGCTCGGCAAAACTGCCGTTGGCGCTGTTTTTCAGCATTAATGCCGCTTTGTTGTGTGCGTTGTCGGTGGTGTTTGCCGGGCATGGCGTGAAGGCGTTGCAGGAGGCCGGGATCTTCGGCACGCGACCGGTGCCGTTCTTTGAGTTCGACTGGCTGGGTATTCATGCCGATGCGTATTCGTTGAGTGCGCAGGCTGTGGCGATCATTGCGATCGTCGTGTTGTATGGTCGTAGCTGGGTAGTCGAGAAGCGTCGGTTGGCGGTTTCTTAAACAGCATTCGCTGCGCTCATGATCGCGGGCAAGCCTTGCTCCTACAGACGGCGCTATCCTGTAGAGCATGGCTTGCCCGCGATGCTTTTAACGAGGAAAACACAATGCGTGTCTGGATCGATGCCGACGCCTGCCCGCGGGCGGCCAAGGATCTGGTGGTGAAGTTTGCCCTCAAGCGCCGTTTCGAAGTGGTGCTGGTGGCCGGACAGCCGCAGATCAAGCCAGGCCTGGCGCTGGTGAAGTTGATCGTGGTGCCAAGCGGCCCGGATGCCGCCGACGACTATCTGGTGGAGCATGCAGTCCCCGGTGAGCTGGTGATTTGCAGCGATGTGCCGCTGGCCGACCGGTTGGTGAAAAAGGGCGTTGCGGCATTGGACCCGCGAGGCAAGGAATTCGACTCGCAGAACATGGGTGACCGGCTGGCGGTGCGCAACCTGTTCACCGACTTGCGCGAGCAAGGGCAGATGAGCGGCGGGCCGGCGCCGTTTGGCGAGCGCGAGAAACAGGCGTTTGCCAATGCGCTGGACCGGATCTTGACGCGGCTATCGCGCCAGTCTTGAGCGAATGCAGTCGTTGTGGCGAGGGAGCTTGCTCCCGCTGGGTTGCGAAGCAACCCCCAAACCTGCCGCGACAGTTTTCAGAAAAATCGCAGCAATCGGTTTTGCGACTGCTGCGCAGTCGAGCGGGAGCAAGCTCCCTCGCCACAGGAGTCAATCGCCGCGACGGGTCAAGCGTCGTTTTCGTGGGTCAGTTCGAGGACGCGGTCGACCAGTTTGTTGATCCCTGAAGCCGCTTCACTGATCGATTGCGCCAGCATGTAGGCTGGGGTACTCACCAGTTTGCGCGCCTTGTCTTCAACGATGTCACTGACGGCGCATTCCTGGTGGGTGGCGCCCATCTTGTTCAGCGCCGTCGCCGTGTCGGCATCGTTGCCGATGGTGCAGGTCACGCCGGGGCCATAAATCTTTGCCGCCAGGGCTGGCGAGATGCAGATCAGCCCCACTGGTTTGCCGGCTTCGGCAAAGGCTTCGGTCAACGCCAGCACGTCGGGCTGCACGGTGCAGCCGGTGCCCTCGATGGCGAAGTTGGAGAGGTTCTTGGCCGAGCCGAAGCCGCCGGGAATGATCAGCGCATCGAAGTCTTCGGCGTCGGCTTCGCGGATGTCCTTGATTTCGCCGCGGGCGATGCGCGCCGACTCCACCAGCACATTGCGCGATTCGGGCATTTCTTCGCCGGTCAGGTGGTTGATCACATGCAGTTGTGCAATGTTTGGCGCGAAACACTGCACCTGCGCGCCGCGCTGGTCCAGGCGCAGCAGGGTAATCACACTCTCGTAGATCTCGGCGCCGTCGTTCACACCACAACCGGAAAGGATCACTGCAACTTTTTTGCTCATGGGCTTTTTCTCCAGATTCATGGCGTTAAATGTCCACTAATTTGTCACTCGTTGCCATAGGGTTAATTCGCGGGTACACCTAGCATCTGTCCTCAGGATTCCGACCAGGGCGCGTCATGGACTTCATTCTGTATGCAGTGCCGTTTTTCTTTGTATTGATTGCCATCGAACTGGCGGCCGACCGCTGGCGCGGGGTGAGCAACTATCGGCTGGCAGACGCCATCAACAGCATCAGCACCGGCGTGCTGTCCACCACCACGGGTCTGCTGACCAAAGGCGTGGGGTTGCTGACTTACGCATTTGCCCTCAAGCACCTGGCACGGTTCGAACTCTCGGCCGACAGTGTCTGGGTCTGGGTGTTCGCTTTCGTGTTCTATGACTTCTGCTATTACTGGCTTCACCGCATGGGCCATGAACGCAATATTCTCTGGGCTGCGCATTCGGTGCATCACCAGAGCGAGGACTACAACCTTTCCACCGCCCTGCGCCAGACCAGTACCGGGTTTCTGCTGAGCTGGATCTTCTACCTGCCCATGGCCGTCGCGGGCGTGCCGTTGCTGGTGTTTGTCAGCGTCGCGGCGCTGAACCTGCTGTACCAGTTTTGGGTGCACACCCGGCATATTCCCAAACTCGGCTGGTTCGAGTGGTTCTTCGTCACGCCATCCAATCATCGGGCTCACCATGCACAGAACGCTCTCTACATGGATCGCAACTACGGCGGGGTGTTCATTATTTGGGACCGTCTATTCGGCTCGTTCCAGGAAGAGGACGACAACGAGCCGGTGATTTTCGGCGTGACCACGCCGCTGGCGAGCTGGAATCCGTTGTGGGCGAACGTGCAGTTCTACGCGCAGTTGTGGGCCGACGCGCGGCGTGCCGAAAGCACCTGGGACAAGCTGCGGATCTGGTTCATGCGCACCGGTTGGCGGCCGGCGGACGTGGCCGCCAAATACCCGATGAACAAGCCGGATCTGAGCCAGTTCCGTAAGTTCGAAGTGCCGCTGGACGGGCGTCAGCAGCTCTATGTGCTGCTGCAATTCTGCGTCTACGTCGCGCTGGGCAGCTATTTGATGAACCTTGAGCCGAGCCTGCCGACGACTGCGCTGGTGCTTGGCTGGGGCGCTGTGGCGCTGGGATTGTTCGTGCTGGGCGTGGCCCTGGAGAATCGCCCTTGGGCATTGAAGGTGGAACTGTTGCGGCTGGCGTCCAACGTGCCGCTGGTGTGGCTGGCGCCGTGGGTGGGGCTGTGGCCGGCCAGCGCGGTGGGCTGGATCGGCCTGCTCAGTTACAGCCTGCTGAGCGGAATCGGTCTTTACTGCTGTCGAAACCGCTTCACTCGATTGGCTTAGTTTCGCCGGTTTTCGCCTGTTCGGCTTTCAGGGCCTGCTCGTCGGCGTAGACCTGTCTGGCCAGGCGGGCGTTCTTGAAGCGCCGGCGCAACCACAAGCCCAGGCCAAGGATGAGCAGGGCGCCGAGGACCCACAGTTCGTATTTCTTGATGCTGCCGAGCATGCCCTCCAGCACCGCGCCGAAGTGATAGGCGGCCGCCGCCAATGCAGTGGCCCAGATCGCCGCGCCAATTCCGTTGAGCAACAGGTAGCGTCCCGGTGGATAGCCCGACAGGCCGATCGCCACCGGCATCACTGTGCGCAGTCCATAGACGAAACGGAAGCTCAGGACCCAGATGTCCGGGTGCTTGCGGATGTGTTCCAGCGCCCGATCACCCATCATTTGCCAGCGTGGTTTGCGCGCCAGCAACTTGCGCCCATGCTTGCGCCCCATGAAATACCACAGCTGATCGCCGGCATAACTGCCGAAGAACGCCACGACCACCACCAGGTTGATGTCCATGTATCCACGGAACGCGAGGAAGCCTGCGAGCACCAGAATGGTTTCGCCTTCGAAAAACGTGCCGAGGAACAAGGCAAAGTAGCCGAAGTCATGCAGAAATTGTTGGAGCATTGTCTGGGTGCTGGCGAAATGAACGCGCAGCCTAACCCTTCGGGCACATTCATGAAAGTGTCCAAATGTGTCTCGACGTGAACATTTCCTACAAGGACAATGGAATGCGGCTACATGTCGCGGTGTGCGCACAACTGTCACACGTTCGTCATAATGGCCGCTTATAACTGTCACGCTCGCACGCCTGCGGGCTCAGGAGTCTGCCGTGAGCTTTACCCCCGCCAACCGTTTGTTCCCTGCAACCCGCCTGCGCCGCAACCGTCGCGATGATTTCTCGCGCCGACTGGTCCGTGAAAATGTGCTGAGCGTCGATGACCTGATTCTGCCGGTATTTGTGCTGGACGGTGAAAACCGTCGTGAAGCGGTGGCGTCGATGCCGGGCGTCGAACGCCTGACCATTGATCTGTTGCTCGAAGAAGCGGCCAAGTGGGTCGAGCTGGGAATTCCGGCGCTGGCACTGTTCCCGGTGACCCCGCCAGGGCTGAAGTCGCTGGACGCCGCCGAAGCCTGGAACCCTGAAGGCATCGCCCAGCGCGCCACCCGCGCCCTGCGTGCGCAATTCCCTGAGCTGGGTGTGATCACCGACGTCGCTCTGGACCCGTTCACCACTCATGGCCAGGACGGTATCCTCGACGAAGAAGGCTACGTGCAGAACGACATCACCGTCGATGCACTGGTCAGGCAAGCCTTGTCCCATGCCGAAGCCGGTGCGCAGGTGGTCGCCCCGTCGGACATGATGGACGGGCGCATCCAGGCGATCCGCGAAGCGCTCGAAGTGGCCGGTCACGTCAACGTGCGGATCATGGCCTACTCGGCGAAGTACGCCAGCGCCTACTACGGCCCGTTCCGCGATGCGGTCGGTTCGGCACTGAACCTGGGCAAGGCCAACAAGGCCTCCTATCAGATGGACCCGGCCAACAGCAACGAAGCCCTGCACGAAGTGGCGGCTGACTTGTCAGAAGGCGCAGACATGGTCATGGTCAAGCCAGGCATGCCGTACCTGGACATCCTGTGCCGGGTCAAAGAAGAGTTCAAAGTGCCGACCTTTGTTTATCAAGTCAGCGGCGAGTACGCCATGCACATGGCCGCGATCCAGAACGGCTGGTTGAGCGAAGGGGTTATCCTCGAATCCCTGACCGCCTTTAAACGTGCAGGCGCTGATGGCATCCTGACGTACTTTGCCGTTCGTGCCGCTCAATTGTTACGAGAGCAAAAATAGCCCTCCCAGGAACATGTGATGAATACCGAAGGACTCACGGAAGTTGCCGTACAAGACGCTCAACCTGTGGTCGAGCAAATCGCCGAGACCCCGCCGGAGCTGGAGCCTGCTCCACCCGCGGCGGTAACCGAGCCCGCCCCGGCGGCGCCGGCGATTGCCATTCCCGGCCTGGATGACAGCAGCCTGTACATCCATCGCGAGTTGTCGCAACTGCAGTTCAACATCCGCGTACTGGAACAGGCGCTGGATGAGACCTATCCGTTGCTGGAGCGGCTGAAGTTTCTGCTGATCTTCTCCAGCAACCTGGACGAGTTCTTCGAAATTCGCGTCGCCGGCCTGAAGAAGCAAATCACTTTCGCCCGTGAGCAGGCGGGGGCCGATGGCTTGCAGCCGCATCAGGCCCTGGCGCGCATCAGCGAACTGGTGCACGGCCACGTTGACCGCCAGTACGCGATTCTCAACGACATTCTGTTGCCGGAGCTGGAAAAACATCAGGTCCGCTTTATCCGTCGTCGTCACTGGACGACCAAGCTGAAAACCTGGGTGCGCCGTTATTTCCGCGACGAGATCGCGCCGATCATCACCCCGATCGGTCTCGACCCGACGCACCCGTTCCCGTTGCTGGTGAACAAGAGCCTGAACTTCATCGTCGAGCTCGAAGGCATCGACGCCTTCGGTCGCGACTCCGGCCTGGCGATCATCCCGGCCCCGCGCCTGCTGCCGCGCATCATCAAGGTGCCGGAGGAAGTCGGCGGCGCCGGCGACAATTATGTGTTCCTGTCGTCGATGATCCACGCCCACGCCGATGACCTGTTCCAGGGCATGAAGGTCAAGGGCTGCTACCAGTTCCGCCTGACCCGAAATGCCGACCTGGCGCTGGATTCCGAAGACGTCGAAGACCTTGCCCGCGCCCTGCGTGGTGAGCTGTTCTCGCGTCGCTATGGTGATGCGGTGCGTCTCGAAGTCGCCGATACCTGCCCGAAACACTTGTCCGACTACTTGCTCAAGCAATTCAACCTGAGCGAGACCGAGTTGTACCAGGTCAACGGTCCGGTGAACCTGACGCGTCTGTTCAGCATCACCGGTCTGGACAGCCAGCGCGAGCTGCAATATCTGCCGTTCACCCCGCAGATCCCGAAGCTGCTGCAAAACAGCGAGAACATTTTCAGTGTGATCAGCAAGCAGGACATCCTGCTGCTGCACCCGTTCGAGTCGTTCACCCCGGTGGTCGACTTGCTGCGCCAGGCTGCCAAGGACCCGCACGTGCTGGCGGTGCGCCAGACCCTGTACCGCTCCGGCGCCAACTCGGAAATCGTCGATGCGCTGGTGGATGCGGCGCGTAACGGCAAGGAAGTTACCGCGGTGATCGAGTTGCGCGCGCGGTTCGACGAAGAGTCCAACCTGCAACTGGCCAGCCGTCTGCAAGCGGCCGGTGCGGTGGTGATCTACGGCGTGGTCGGCTTCAAGACTCACGCCAAGATGATGTTGATCCTGCGCCGCGAGGCCGGTGAAATCGTGCGTTATGCGCACCTCGGTACCGGTAACTATCACGCCGGCAACGCTCGCCTCTACACCGACTACAGCCTGCTGACCTCCGACGACGCCTTGTGCGAAGACGTCGGCAAACTGTTCAGCCAGTTGATCGGCATGGGCAAGACCCTGCGCATGAAGAAGTTGCTGCATGCGCCGTTCACCCTGAAGAAGGGCATGCTCGACATGATTGCCCGCGAGACCCAGTTCGCCCTCGATGGCAAACCGGCGCACATCATTGCCAAGTTCAACTCACTGACCGATCCGAAGATCATCCGTGCGTTGTACAAGGCCAGCCAGTCGGGCGTGCGCATCGACCTCGTGGTGCGTGGCATGTGCTGCCTGCGGCCGGGCATTGCCGGGGTTTCGCACAACATTCACGTGCGTTCGATCATCGGGCGTTTCCTGGAACACACCCGGGTGTTTTATTTCCTCAACGGCGGCGATGAGCAGATGTTCCTGTCCAGTGCCGACTGGATGGAGCGCAACCTCGACAAGCGCGTCGAGACTTGCTTCCCGGTCGAGGGCAAGAAGCTGATCATGCGGGTGAAGAAGGAGCTGGAGCTGTACCTGACCGATAACACCCACAGCTGGAGCCTGCAGTCGGACGGTCGTTACATCCGCAACACGCCGACCGGCAACCAGAACCCGCGCAGCGCCCAGGCGACGTTGCTGGAGCGATTGGGCAGCCCTATTCTGACTGTGCGTTAAAACGTCGGGCAGTAAAAATGGCGATCCCTGCGGATCGCCATTTTTGTTTCCCGCCACATGCGATGGCGTCTCTAAAATTGCCATCGCCGGCAAGCCGTGCTCCTACAGGAGCAATGCGTATCAGCGCACGCTGAGAACGATATCCACTCGGGTCAGCCATTCCGCTTCGATAGCGAAGTCGGCCTGGGTCAGCTGGTTTTCATCCAGCCAGTTTTCCGGGAACACCACTTCAAGATGATTGCCCATGGCGTTGAGCTCGACCTGAGGCATTTGCTGAGTACCGCGGATGTGGTGGAACAGGATCGCGAAGCGCAGCAACACGCACAGGCGTATCAGCTTGATGCCGTCATCGCCGAAGTCGGCGAATTTGTCCTTGGGAATGTTGCGACGGTGGCCACGCACCAGCAGCGCGAGCATTAACTGGTCTTCGCGGGAGAACCCGGCCAGGTCCGAGTGTTCGATCAGGTAGGCGCCGTGCTTGTGGTACTGGTAGTGAGCGATGTCCAGGCCCACCTCATGGACCTTCGCCGCCCAGCCGAGCAGTTCGCGCCAGACGCCATCTTCCAGGTCCCAGTCGCTTGCCACCTGATCGAAGGCATGCAGGGCTTTGCGTTCGACCCGCGCCGCCTGTTCCAGGTCGACGTGATAACGCTCCATCAGCGAGGTCAGGGTGCGTTCGCGCACGTCTTCGTGATGATGGCGGCCGAGCAGGTCATACAGCACGCCTTCACGCAGGGCACCTTCGCAGTGGTCCATGCGTTGCAGTTCGAGGGAGTCGAAGATGGCTTCGAGGATTGCCAGGCCCGCCGGGAAGATCGCCCGACGATCGGGCTTGATGCCTTCGAAGTCGATTTTCTCGACATCGCCGAGCTTCATCAGCTTGCGCTTGAGCCAGGCCAGGCCTTCGGCGTTCACTTCGCCGGTGCCGTGACCACCGGCCTTCAGCGCCAGGCCGATGGCGCGGATGGTGCCCGAGGAGCCGATGGCCTCATCCCAGGTCAGGCGATGCAGGGCGTGTTCAATGCTCATGATCTCCAGCCGCGCCGCGGTGTACGCCTGGGCATAGCGGGCCGGGGTGATCTTGCCGTCCTTGAAATAGCGTTGGGTGTAGCTGACGCAACCCATTTGCAGGCTTTCGCGCAGCAGCGGTTCGAAACGCTGGCCGATGATGAATTCGGTACTGCCGCCGCCGATGTCCGCCACCAGGCGCTTGCCCGGGGTGTCGGCGAGGGTGTGGGACACGCCGAGGTAGATCAGGCGCGCTTCTTCTCGGCCGGAGATGACTTCCACCGGGTGGCCGAGGATTTCTTCGGCGCGGTGGATGAATTCGGCGCGGTTACGAGCTTCACGCAGGGCGTTGGTACCAACGATACGCACGGCGCCGAGGGGCATACCGTTGATCAGTTGGGCAAAACGCTTGAGGCAATCGAGCCCGCGCTGCATGGATTCTTCGCTGAGTTTACGCTCGTCGTCGATGCCGGCCGCCAGCTGAACCTTCTCCCCGAGACGCTCGAGAATACGGATTTCGCCGTTCTGGGCCTTGGCCACGACCATGTGAAAGCTGTTGGAGCCCAGGTCGATTGCGGCGATCAGGGACAGATTCTTGGCTTGGGATTGCGGCATGGTCTGGGGGTCTCGGTCGATAACCTCGACATCGTGCCACGATCAAAGGCTGGCGCCAACGCGTTCGGTTCAAAGCCTTGATCCAGCGCATGGACTACATGGGGTCCATGTGGCGAGGGAGCTTGCTCCCGCTGGGCTGCGTAGCGGCCCTAAAACCATCCAACGCGGTGAGTCAGGAAAAACCGGTCCTCAGATTTTGCGACGGCTGCGCCGTCGAACGGGAGCAAGCTCCCTCGCCACAGGGATTTAGCTTGATGCTGCCACTGTCCCAATGAAGTTCGCCAGTTCCGCCGTTTGCGGGGTGGCGAACAGGACTTTCGGGTCCCCCACCTCATGCACCTTGCCGTGATGCATGAACACCAACTTATCCCCCACCTCCCGGGCAAAACGCATCTCATGGGTGACCATGATCAGCGTCATGCCTTCCTTGGCCAGTTGCCGAACAACGCTCAGCACTTCGTTGACCAGCTCCGGGTCCAGCGCCGAAGTGATTTCGTCACACAGCAAAACCTTCGGCGACATCGCCAGCGCCCGGGCAATTGCCACCCGCTGTTGTTGTCCGCCGGACAGCCGATCGGGAAAGGCATCGAACTTCTCACCCAGCCCTACCTTTTCCAGCATTTGCCGCGCCAGTTCGATCGCTTTGGCTTTTGATACTTTTTGCACCACCTGCGGTGCAAGCATGACGTTTTCACCGACGGTCAGGTGCGGGAACAGGTTGAACTGCTGGAACACCATGCCGACTTTCTGCCGCAGGCTGCGCAGATCGGCACGGGCAGCATCGAGGTATTCACCGTCGACTTCGATCACGCCATCGTTGATGGACTCAAGGCCATTGAGGGTACGCAGCAAGGTCGACTTACCCGAGCCGCTGCGTCCAATGATCGCCACCACCTGGCCTTCCTCCACGCTCAGGTCGACGCCTTTGAGCACATGGTGATCGCCGTAATATTTATGCAGGGCGGAAATTCTAAGCAGAGGCATGCAGTCTCCTTTCCAGGTAGCGCGCACTGAGGGACAAGGGATAACAGAGCAGGAAATAGCCGAGGGCGACGAGACCGTAGACCATGAACGGTTCAAAAGTGGCGTTGGCAAGCATGCCGCCGGTCTTGGTCAGTTCGGTGAAGCCGATGATCGAAGTCACAGCCGTGCCTTTGACCACCTGCACCGAGAAGCCCACGGTCGGCGCCACGGCGATGCGCAGCGCCTGCGGCAGGATCACGTAGCGCAGCTGTTCCAACGGGTTCAGCGCCAGGCTCGCCGAAGCTTCCCACTGGCCATTGGGAATCGAGTCGACGCAACCGCGCCAGATCTCTGCCAGGTAAGCGCTGGTGAACAGCGTCAGCGCAATCGCCGCCGCCATCCACGGCGAAATCTCAACCCCGGCCAGCGCCACGCCGAAAAACACCAGAAACAGTTGCATCAAAAGCGGCGTGCCCTGGAACAGTTCGATGTAAGTGCGGGCGAAACTGCGCGGCAGGGCTTTTTTCGAAATGCGCATGACCATGATCAGCAGGCCGATCACGCCACCGCCGATGAACGCCACCAGCGACAACGCCAGCGTCCATTGCAGGCCCGTGAGCAGGTTGCGCAGGATGTCCCAGAAAGTGAAATCGCTCATCGGCTGCTCCTGGAGATGTAGCGTGTTCCGATCCAGTTCAAGAGCTGGCGAATCAACAGGGCCATGCACAAATACAGCAGCGTGGTCAGGGCGTAGGTTTCGAAGGCGCGGAAGTTGCGCGACTGGATGAAGTTGGCGGCGAAGCTCAGCTCTTCGGTGGCAATCTGCGAGCAGACGGCCGAGCCGAGCATCACGATGATGATCTGGCTGCTCAAGGCCGGCCAGACCTTGCCCAGGGCCGGCAACAGCACCACGTGACGGAACGCCTCAAAACGCGTCATCGCCAATGCCGCCGCGGCTTCCAGTTGACCTCGCGGGATCGCCTGAATGCCCGCGCGGATAATTTCGGTGGAATAGGCACCGAGGTTGATCACCATCGCCAATACCGCCGCCTGCCATTCGGAAATCTGCACGCCCAACGACGGCAAGCCGAAAAAGATGAAAAACAGCTGCACCAGGAACGGCGTGTTGCGGATCAATTCGACGTAGACCGCGAAGATCCCGGCGAACGGGCGAATGTTCCAGGCCCGCACCAGGGCGCCGACAATGCCCAGCCCCACGCCGAGCACCGCACCGATGGCCGTCAGCTCCAGAGTGAACAATGCACCGCGCAGCAACAGATCGGTGTTGTGAACCACCGGCAAGAAATCGAACTGATAAGCCATAGCGTGTCTCCTGCGCGCCGTGTCAGAGGTCGGCCGGCAGCGGCTCTTTGAGCCAGGTCAATGCGTTCTTCTCCAATGCGCCGTCGCTCTTGGCGGTCACGAGGATCTGATTGACCTTGTCCAGCAGCGCCGGCTCGTTCTTGTTCACGCCGACGTAGACCGGCGAATCCTTGAGCTTCACTTTCAGCGCCGGCACGCGTTTCGGGTTCTTTTCGCTGATGGCGACCATGACCACGTTGCCGCTGGCGATCAGGTCGACCTGCCCGGCCAGGTACGCGGCGATGGTCGAGTTGTTGTCTTCGAAGCGCTTGATGGTCACGCCTTCGGGCGCGACCTTGCTCAGCTCGATGTCTTCGATGGCGCCACGGGTGACGCTGACGGTCTTGCCCTTGAGGTCGTCCAGGCCTTTGATGTCGGCTTCTGGCGGGCCGAACACGGCGAGGTAGAACGGTGCATAGGCGCGGGAGAAGTCGATGACTTTTTCCCGCTCGGGGTTTTTGCCAAGGCTGGAAATCACCAGGTCGACCTTGCCGGTGGTCAGGAACGGGATGCGGTTGGTGCTGTTGACCGGAGTCAGTTCGAGTTTGACCTTGAGCTGGTCGGCCAGCAGTTTTGCAGTATCGATATCCAGGCCGCGAGGTTTCATGTCCGGGCCGACCGAGCCGAAGGGCGGGAAGTCCTGGGGCACGGCAACCTTGAGGACGCCGCGCTTGACCACATCCTCCAGACCGTCGGCGTGGGCGGGTGCCTGGCTCAGCATCAGGCTAGCGAACAAGACTTTGATGAGTGCGCTGTAACGCTGGGTCATGGCAGATCTCCGAATCGACGAGAAGGAATGTCTGCGGATCGACAGAGCATGGGCCATGCCAACCTCGGGCCATGGGGGTGCCAGCGCGCGGTTTTACTGGTGTCGGAAGGTCTTACTGGTCTGAACAGTCGAGTCGCGTTTCGCACCTCGATAGCGCACCCGTTAAAATTCCCGAACCCCCATGGGGCACGACTTGCCGGACGCCGCGAATAGCTTTACAACTGGCCGCACATTGGCCTGGTTCGTCTGGAAAATCATGAACTCGATCTCCCGTGCCGTACCCGAAGTGGCGCTGCAAGCCATCCGCAAACTGATCACCGAACAGGGCTTCGGGCCCGGGGATGCCTTGCCCTCGCAACGGGATCTGGCGGTGCAATTGGGGGTCAGTCGGGCATCGTTGCGCGAGGCGTTGTCGTCCCTGAGCGCACTGGGGGTCATCAGTATCCAGCCGGGCAAAGGCGTGTTTGTGCAATCACCAGTGGAGCTGCCGCGAGGCGATGCGGCGCCGGGCTGGCCATTCGCGGCGCAGGCTTCGCCGCTGGACATTTTTCAGTTGCGCTATGCGCTGGAGGGGTTTGCCGCAGGGCTGGCGGCCGTGACCTTGAGTACCGATGAGCTCGATGCGCTGCAAGACAATGTCGCCGCCATGCGCAACGAATTGAAGTCTGGCGACTTTGAAGCGGCGGCGCGCCTGGACTTCGAATTTCACCGTCGAATTCTGCTGGCCAGCGGCAATCAGGCGATGCTGAGCATCCTCACCGCCAGCGCCGACATCTTCCTGGAGAGCCAGAAGCTACCGTTCATCCGGGCCGAACGGGCCATGGAAACCTGGCAGGAACATCGCAAAATCCTTCGCGCACTGGCACGCCGAGCCTCAGGGGCCGCACAGAAAGCCATGCACGAACATGTGCGCAATGCCGCCTTGCGCACCGGAATCGCCTTCGTCGCTCCCGCCACAGCGTGACCTGGGCTATACCCAAACTCATGGACCACCATAGCGAGACTCAATCATCTGCACCTTCCTGAACACGGGAAGGGCAGCTATGATGGGCCACGTTTTTTTGCTTACAACCCTGGAGAATTCCATGAGCAGCGATCTTATCAAACACGTTAGCGACGCTAGCTTCGAGGCCGACGTACTCAAGGCTGAAGGCGCTGTACTGGTCGATTACTGGGCTGAGTGGTGCGGCCCTTGCAAAATGATCGCTCCTGTTCTGGACGAAATTGCCGAGACTTACAAAGGCAAGCTGACCGTTGCCAAACTGAACATCGACGAAAACCAGGAAACCCCGGCCAAGCATGGCGTGCGTGGTATCCCGACGCTGATGCTGTTCAAGAACGGCAACGTTGAAGCGACCAAGGTCGGCGCACTGTCGAAGTCGCAACTGGCAGCCTTCCTCGACGCCAACATCTAAGCGTCGTCGCAGCGTGTCAAATAAAGGCCCCGCAATTCGCGGGGCCTTTTTCGTTATGAGGGCTAGACGCTCCGAAACTCAGGTGTTACATTCGGCCCCGCGCTGGTTTCTCCAGTGCCCCCTGCTAGCCGTCGCCGACGCTCTCCTTTTCGAATAAGTACGCGATCCTGTCGCCTTCTCCGCGGCGCGGCCTCATTAAGCCAAAAGCTTAATTTTCCCCCCTCCATAAATGATTACGTCATTCCTATATGAATCTGACTGAACTCAAGCAAAAGCCGATTACCGAACTGCTCGAATTGGCCGAACAGATGGGCATAGAAAATATGGCCCGTTCGCGCAAGCAGGACGTGATTTTCTCCCTGCTGAAAAAGCACGCGAAAAGCGGCGAGGAAATCTCCGGTGATGGCGTGCTGGAGATTCTCCAGGACGGCTTCGGCTTCCTCCGCTCTGCAGACGCCTCCTATCTCGCCGGCCCGGACGATATCTACGTCTCGCCGAGCCAGATCCGTCGCTTTAACTTGCGCACCGGTGACACCATCGTTGGCAAGATCCGCCCTCCGAAGGAAGGCGAGCGTTATTTCGCGCTGCTCAAGGTCGACACGATCAACTTCGACCGTCCGGAAAACGCGAAAAACAAGATTCTCTTCGAGAACCTGACCCCGCTGTTCCCGACCGTGCGCATGAAGATGGAAGCCGGCAACGGTTCCACCGAAGACTTGACCGGTCGTGTTATCGACCTGTGCGCCCCGATCGGCAAAGGCCAGCGCGGTCTGATCGTTGCACCGCCGAAAGCCGGTAAAACCATCATGCTGCAGAACATCGCAGCGAACATCGCCCGTAACAATCCTGAAGTTCACCTGATCGTGCTGTTGATCGACGAGCGTCCGGAAGAAGTGACCGAAATGCAGCGCACCGTGCGCGGCGAAGTGGTTGCCTCGACGTTCGACGAGCCGCCAACCCGTCACGTACAGGTGGCCGAAATGGTGATCGAGAAGGCCAAGCGCCTGGTCGAGCACAAGAAAGACGTGGTGATCCTGCTCGACTCCATCACCCGTCTGGCCCGTGCCTACAACACCGTGATCCCGAGCTCCGGCAAAGTGCTCACCGGTGGTGTCGATGCCCACGCCCTGGAGAAGCCAAAGCGTTTCTTCGGTGCTGCGCGGAACATCGAAGAAGGCGGCTCGCTGACCATCATCGCCACCGCGCTGGTTGAAACCGGCTCGAAGATGGACGAAGTGATCTACGAGGAATTCAAAGGTACCGGCAACATGGAACTGCCTCTGGATCGCCGCATCGCTGAAAAACGCGTGTTCCCGGCCATCAACATCAACCGTTCCGGCACCCGCCGCGAAGAGTTGCTGACCGCCGACGACGAGTTGCAGCGCATGTGGATCCTGCGCAAGCTGCTGCACCCGATGGACGAAGTTGCTGCCATCGAGTTCCTGGTCGACAAGCTGAAAACGACCAAGACCAACGATGAGT